>JBAYVP010000167.1:0-10654 GCA_041674485.1 Sulfuricellaceae bacterium | reverse complement strand
CATCATGCTCAACACGAAGGGTATCGCACCCACCGCGACCCCTAAGCCACCGACTGCGCTGGTGGCGGCGATCAGAAACCGCCGTTTGCTGCGATCCACTTCTTTTTTTACACTCATAATTCTGAATCCCCAATGACGGAAGCTTTGAAATACAAAACCCCGCGATTGTACCCAATTCCTAGGGAAAATTTAACCTGTTTTGCCTAAAAAACACATTGCGCTTCATAAACTTTATTTATGAACTGTGGTCAGGCAGCTTACCCCCAACAGCGCCGGCCACTTTGCAAGGCATTGATCCCACGCTTCGCGTATCGAAATACTACGGCACAATACCATCGGCAAATGACGCATCCGGCGCAATATTATGGTATGTTTATTCTCTTAATTCATTCTTTAGCATTCGATGGAAACGTTTCGATGAATACCGCTCAGGAAAAACCAGATTCAGCCGCCATTCCTTTCTCCACATTCCAGCACCTGCCGGACGATGAATGCCGCAGCCGCATAGACGCCGCCAAGGTCAGGCTGGGCAAGCGCCTGGCGCTGCTGTGCCACCATTACCAGCGCGCCGATGTGTACCGCCATGCCGATTTCACCGGCGACTCGCTCAAATTGTCGCGCCAGGCGGCCAATTCCGAAGCGGATTACATCGTGTTTTGCGGTGTGCATTTCATGGCCGAGGTGGCGGATATCCTATCGCGTCCCGAGCAGGTTTCCATCCTGCCCGACCTCGCCGCCGGTTGTTCGATGGCCGACATGGCGACGCTATCCAGGGTAAGGAGAGCATGGCGCGAGTTGGCAACGGTGCTGAATCCCGATGAAACCGTCACCCCGGTGACCTACATCAATTCCTCCGCCGACCTGAAGGCGTTTTGCGGCGAACACGGCGGCATCGTCTGCACCTCCAGCAATGCGCCGAAAATCCTGGCATGGTCGTTCAGCCAACGCGAAAAAGCACTGTTCTTTCCCGACCAGCACCTTGGGCGCTGGAGCGGTCACAAGATGGGCGTCCCGCTATCCGACATGGTGCTGTGGGACTGGGATCAGCCCTTGGGCGGGCTTACGCCGGATGAGATCAAGCAGGCTAAAATCATCCTGTGGAAGGGTTTCTGCTCGGTTCACCAGATGTTCCAGCCGCAGCACATCGACAAATTCCGCGCCGCGTATCCCGAAGGCAAAGTGATCTCGCATCCCGAATGCTGCTTCGAGGTATGCGAAAAATCGGATTATGTCGGCTCCACCGAATACATCATCAAAATCATCGCCGAAGCGCCGCCCGGCACGCGCTGGCTGGTCGGCACCGAACTCAATCTGGTCAACCGCCTGGCCGAAGAATTCAAGGAACAAGGCAAAGTCGTCCAGTTCATGGCGCCCACCGTATGCATGTGCTCCACCATGGCGCGCATCGACCCGCAGCACTTGGCCTGGTGCCTGGAAAATCTGGTAGCCGGTCACGTCGTCAACCGCATTACCGTACCGCAGCAGGAAGCGGAACTGGCAAAAGTGGCGCTGGAACGGATGCTGGCTACGTCATGAGCCGGTGAGTCCGTTACGGTGATGCGATGGTTCAACCTAAGCCGGACAATTGCCGGAAGCCAACAGAGGGTAGGGTCACTGCCATTAAGTTAGGAAAAATCCATTCACCCTTCGACTGGGCTTCAGGGCGAACGGATTTTTCCTAACTTAATGGCAGCGGGGGTAGGGTGGATAAGCGAAGCGCATCCACCGAACGGTGTCTCGGAATGTTCAGGTGGATGCGCTTCGCTTATCCACCCTACCCAAGAGCCGCGCCAGTGCTTGATCTTCGCAAACAATGTAAAGACTTGGCTGATAAGTTACTATAATCCTAGAAACCTCCGTTGAACGGGCTGGAGTGTGCGGTTTTCCGGGTGCAGGGCAAGGCGCAACGACGCGCAATGGTCGTTCCATTGCCTTCTCTTGGAGTTGCAACGCCGCCATGCACCCGGAAAACCGTGCAATCCAGCCCGTAGCGCTCTCACCATACGGGTGAACGCAAAATAGATAATAAAGCTGTTTAGAACCATCATGTTACACATCTTGGCAAGCGGTCAACGGAGGTTTCTAGGATAATGCCTTGCGCGGAAGAAATTGTCCGGTTGGATTGCCCCCAGCGGGCGCGACTTTTCCCTTTGAGTGTCGCCGGACGACGATTTCAGGTTTCCACCACCGGCACCCGTTGCGCCAGCGCGCTCAGCAGTTCATAGGCTATTGTGCCCGCCGCCCGCGCCACTTCGTCCACCGGCAGGCCATCGCCCCACAAGGTCACGGTGCTGCCGACACCGGCATTCGAGATAGCGCTCAAATCGGCGAACAACATGTCCATGGAAACCCGGCCCAGCGTGCGGGTGCGAATGCTTTCCACAAGTATTGGCGTGCCGGTGGGAGCATGGCGCGGGTAGCCGTCGGCGTAGCCGCAGGCGACCACGCCGATGCGCGTCGGTTTATCCGCCTTGAATGCGGCGCCGTAACCTACGCCCTCCCCCGCCTTGAGTTCCTGCACCGCGATGATGCGGCTTTGCAAGGTCATCACCGGCTGCAAATCCAGGTCTTGCGCTGTGCTGTCGGCGAACGGCGAAGCGCCGTACAGCATGATGCCGGGGCGCACCCAGTCGCCATGGGTTTCGGGGTAACGCAGGATGGCGGCGGAGTTGGCTAGGCTGCGCGGCAGCGCGAGGCGCTGAGTAAGATGATTGAAGCGCTCCAACTGCGCCGCCACGCCGGGTTCTTCGTCCGCAGTGGCGAAATGGGTCGCCAGCGCAATTTCCCCGACTGCGGCGCAAGCGCGCAGCCGTTCCAGGGCCTGGGGAAACGCCACCGGCGTGAATCCCAGGCGGTTCATGCCGGTGTCGAGCTTGAGAAAAACATCAAGTTTTCCGGGCAGGTCGGCGTGCGCCAGCATATCGAGTTGTTCTACGCCATGAATTACCGTAGCCAGGCGATGGCGTGCCAGCAGGGGCAGTTCGTCCGGGGTGAAAAAACCTTCCAGCAATAATATGGCTTGGTTGCACCCGGCCTCGCGCAGAGCGATGCCTTCCTCCACCCTGAGCACGGCGTAGCCGTCGGCGCGGTGCAACGCGGCAGCGACGCGCAACATGCCGTGGCCGTAGGCATTGGCCTTGACGACTGCCATGACGCGCGCACCGGGGGCGTAGCGCCGCACCACGCCGAGATTGTGCGCCAATGCGGCAAGATCAATGCGGGCTAGGATGGGACGAGCCATTAATCGGGAAATCTCGGTTGACCGCTAAATGGGGTATTTTATACCTTGCGCGGGGGAAATTGTCCGGTTGGATTGCCCCCAGCGGGCGTTTTGCGGTGATAGCATTTCAGGTGCGCCTTTCAAAAAACTTTTGCAATTGAGAGCCGCCCTACTATACGATGAGAACCATTATCAACACAAACCAGCTTCCAGCTAAGGATTTTTCACTATGCTCAATACCTGCATGAGATCAACCATACGCCCTCTTGCCCGGATTGCACTGCTGCTGACGCTTGCCGGGCTTGCGCTGTCGGCTTCCGCCTTCCAGCCTCTGGTCACTGACGATACCGGCACCCAAGGCTCCGACGGCAACCAACTGGAATTCTCGTTCAACGAGGATCGCGCCGAAGTATCCGGCAGCACCGACCGCACGTATACCCTGCCGGTCGTCTATACGCGCGGCCTGACTGAAACGTTGGATGCGTTTGCGGGATTTAGCCATGTCAAAATTCGTTCGAGCACTCCTGAGGGCGATGCGAGCGGCGGCGGCAATCCTTCTTTCGGCGTAAAGTGGCGCTTCTACGAAAACGAAGCAAGCAAGACCAGCTTCGCGGTCAAGCCGGAAATCGTCTTCCCTGTCGGCGCCGGACGTGAAATCGCCGGGCTGGGCACGGGTAAAACCTCCGGCAACCTGACGCTTATTCTCACGCAGGAAGTTTCGTTCGGCGCCATACACGTTAATGCAGGCGTGGGGCGTGACCGTTACCGCGATTCCTCTATAAGTTCAGACATTACAACCACGCGCGCCTCAATCGCCCCCGTGTGGGATGTCACCGAACAATGGAAACTGGCGCTGGACCTGGGAACGGAATCCGCGCGTGGCACAGACGCCAGGGTGCGTTCGAATTTTGTGGAACTTGGCGCGATTTACTCGCCGAACAAGGAGCTTGATTGCGCGCTGGGTATTCTGCGCACATCCGACAATCAAAGCCCACGCACGACAACGGACACAGTCACTGCGGGTGTCACTTGGCGCTTCAAGTAAATATCCTAGTTAATGACAGTGACGCTCCACACGTCAATTTTATTTCCGTTTGAGATACAAATCGGTGATCGTCCCTTCCGCCATTTCCGCCGCGAAGCCCAGCGTTTCCGACAAGGTCGGGTGCGGATGGATGGTCAACCCCAGGTCGGCGGCGTCCGCGCCCATTTCCAGCGCCAGCACGGCTTCGGCGATTAATTCGCCGGCGCCCGCGCCAACGATGCCGGCGCCCAGCACGCGACGGCTGTCTTTTTCCAGAATCAACTTGGTGATACCGTTGTCCGCACCCATGGACAGCGCCCTGCCGCCGGCAGCCCAGGGAAAGGCGGCTTTCTCGATTTCGACGCCCCGCGCCTTCGCCTCGGTTTCGGTCAAGCCCATCCAGGCGATTTCCGGGTCGGTATAGGCCACGGCGGGAATCGCGCGCGCGTCGAACGCCGCCTTGTGGCCGGCTATCACTTCCGCCGCCACCTTGCCTTCATGCACCGCTTTGTGCGCCAACATGGGCTGGCCAACGATGTCGCCGATGGCAAATATATGCGGCGCGTTGGTGCGCTGCTGCTTGTCGACCGGGATGAAGCCCTGTTCGCTGACGTGTACGCCGGCATGTTCCGCGCCCAACGTTAGACCGTTGGGACGGCGTCCCACCGCCAGCAATACGCGGTCGAATAGCTGCGGCTCGGGCGCATGGTCGCCCGCAAACGTGACCAGCAATCCGTCCGGCTGCGCCGCGATAGCGCTCACCCTGGTTTTCAGAAGGATCGCCTGATAGCGCTTGGCGATGCGCTTGTGCAGCGGTTTGACCAGATCAGCGTCAGCGCCGGGAATCAGTTGTTCGCCCAGCTCCACCACGGTGATTTTCGAACCCAGCGCCGCATACACCGTCGCCATCTCCAGGCCGATAATGCCGCCGCCGATCACCAGCAACCTCTCGGGTATATCCGCAAGTTGAAGTGCGCCGGTCGAATCGATAATGCGCGGATCAATTGGGAAATCGGGGATTTTGACGGCTTGCGAACCCGCCGCGATTATCGCGTGATCGAAGGAAATGTCCTTTTCGCCTTCCTCCGTAGCCACCCGAACGTGATGCGGCGCGATAAACCGGCCAACGCCACGTATCACCGTAACGTTGCGCTGCTTGGCAAGTTGCTTCAAACCGCCGGTGAGCTTGGCGACCACGCTTTCCTTCCAGGCGCGGATTTTGTCGATGTCGATTAGCGGCTGAGCAAAAGTGACGCCGTGCGCGCCTACGCTTTCCGCCTCGGTGATAACCTTGGCGACATGCAACAGGGTTTTCGAGGGGATGCAGCCAACATTCAGGCACACCCCACCCAAATTGGGATAGCGCTCGATCAACACCACCTGCTTGCCCAGGTCGGCGGCGCGAAAAGCCGCAGTATAGCCGCCGGGTCCGGCGCCCAGCACCACGACTTCGGTGTGGAGTTCAACCGCACTGCGCCCGTTGATGGGAACAGGAACGGGAGCCGTCGGCGCTGTTTCGAAAGCAGCGGCTTCTGCGGCTTCCAAGGTCAGGATCAGGTTGCCTTCGGACACCTTGTCGCCCACCTTTACCTTGAGCGCCTTCACCACGCCGGCCTGCGGCGCGGGGATCTCCATGGTGGCCTTGTCACTTTCCAGCGTGATCAGCGTGTCCTCGGGCTTGACCGTGTCGCCCGGCTTGACCAGGATTTCGATCACTTCCACATTCTGGAAGCCGCCGATGTCCGGCACGCTGATTTCGATTATTTTGCTCATATTTATTCCGTGAGGAGTGAGGAGTTAGGAGTGAGGCGAAAAATGCCACGCATTCCCTCACCGTTAACAATTTCGCAAGAATCGTTGGAGCAAGAGTCGTTGGAGAAAATCGAGGAAATGTACGCCTCACGCCTCTCCCCTTACGCCTCACGTTCTTACTTACAGCAGCAAGCGCCGCACATCCGCCAGCACCAGCCCGAGATACGTCACGAAACGCGCGCCCTGCGCGCCGTCGATGACGCGGTGATCGTAGGACAGCGACAGCGGCATCATCAGGCGCGGGGTGAATTCCTTGCCGTTCCACACGGGTTTCATGGCGGCGCGCGACACACCCAGCACCGCGACTTCCGGGGCGTTGATGATGGGAGTGAAATACGCGCCGCCGATGCCGCCCAGGCTGGAGATGGTGAAACAGCCGCCCTGCATTTCCGCCGGGGAAATTTTCCGCTCGCGCGCACGGGCGGAAAGCTCACCCAGTTCGCGGGCGATGTCCATCAAACCCTTCTTGTCTGCGTCGCGGATCACCGGCACTATCAGTCCTTCCGGGGTGTCCACGGCGAGGCCGATGTGGAAGTATTTTTTCATCACCAGCGCTTCGCCGTCGTTGGAGAGCGACGCGTTAAAGTCCGGGTAGGCTTTCAGCGCCGCAACCACGGCTTTGATAATAAATGCCGGCAAGGTCAGGCGCACGCCTTGTTGTTTGGCCTCATCGCTCATCGCCTTGCGGAAATGCTCCAGGTCGGTGATGTCTACGTCGTCGTGCTGGGTGACGTGCGGCACGGTGACCCAGTTGCGGTGCAGGTTGGCGCCGGAGAGTTTCTTGATCTTGGTGAGTGATTTGATCTCGACAGCGCCGAACTTGGCGAAGTCCACCACCGGCATTGCCGACACCGTCAGCCCCATGCCGCCGACTACTCCACCGCGCGGCCTGGATAGTTCGGACTTGATGTAGGCTTGCACATCCTCTTTGAGAATACGCCGTTTGGGGCCGGAGCCTTGAACCTGCGCCAGGTTGGCGCCGAGTTCGCGGGCAAAGGCGCGCACCGACGGGCTGGCATGAACCTTGGCAACGGTCGCATCGCTTGCGTAGGCTGGGGTGAGTTCGCGAACCCCAGCAGGGATGCTCGGTTGTGCCGCCGATGCTGGGGTTCCTGCGTCACCCCAGCCTACGCTGGGCGCCGGCGGTGCTGGAGGCATCGCCGCCAAGGGGACGGGGGCAGCGGCGTTTTCATCCGCCTCCAGAGTCAATATCACCGATCCCTCGGACACCTTGTCGCCAACCTTGACACGCATCGTCTTGACCCGACCAGCCCAGGGGGCGGGAATGTCCATGGTGGCCTTGTCGCTCTCCAGCGTAATCAGCGCGTCTTCAGCATGTATCGTATCGCCGTCCTTGACCAGCACTTCGATAATGTCCACCTCACCGAAATTGCCGATGTCGGGGACGCGAATTTCCTTGATGGTAGCCATGCGTCCTCCTTACACCGTCAACGGGTTGGGTTTGTTGGCGTCGATGCCGTACTTGGCGATGGCTTCCGCCACCTTGGCGGAGGCCAACCCGCCTTCGTCGGCGAGCGATTTGAGCGCCGCGACCGCGACATGGTAACGGTCCACCTCGAAAAACCCGCGCAAATTCTCGCGACTGTCGCTACGACCAAACCCATCGGTTCCCAAGGTCACATAACGGCGCGGCACGAAGGCGCGTATCTGGTCGGCGTAAGCCTTGATGTAGTCGGTCGAGGCGACCACCGGGCCGGAGCCGTCCTTCAAGCATTTCTCGACATAGGAGAGGCGCTGCGCATGTTCGGGATGCAGCCGGTTCCAGCGCTGCACGTCCAGTCCCTCGCGGCGCAGTTCGTTAAAGCTGGTGACGCTCCAGATGTCGGCGGAAACGCCGAAATCCTGCTCCAACAGGTCGGCAGCCGCGATTACCTCGCGCAATATTGCGCCGCTGCCGAGCAACTGCACGTTGAGCTTATTCTTAGGCGCGCCGCGCCTGAGCAAATACATCCCGTTCAATATTCCCTCTTCCGCGCCTTTCGGCATGGGCGGATGGGCGTAGTTCTCGTTCATGATGGTGATGTAGTAGAACACATCCTCTTGCTCCTTGACCATGCGGCGCAGACCGTCCTGAATAATCACCGCCAATTCATAGGCGTAAGTCGGATCAAAGGTGACGCAGTTGGGAATCGTTGCGGCCAACACATGACTGTGACCGTCCTCGTGCTGCAAACCCTCGCCGTTAAGCGTGGTGCGCCCCGACGTGCCACCCATCAGGAAACCGCGCGCGCGGATGTCGCCGGCGGCCCAGGCGAGATCGCCGGTGCGCTGCATGCCAAACATCGAATAGAACGTGTAGAACGGGATCATGGTCACGCCATGGTTGGCGTAGCTGGTCGCGGCGGCAATCCACGAGGCGAACGAACCGGCCTCGTTGATGCCTTCTTCGAGTATCTGGCCGGTCTTGGCTTCGCGGTAATAGCTCACTTGATCTGCGTCCTGCGGCTGGTAGAGCTGGCCGACCGAGGAATAAATGCCGAGCTGGCGAAACATGCCCTCCATGCCGAAGGTGCGCGCTTCATCGGGAACGATGGGCACGATATGCTTGCCGATCACCTTATCCTTCACCAGCGTGGAAAGGATGCGCACGAAAGCCATGGTGGTGGAAATCTCGCGCTCCCCGGCGCCGTGCAACTGCGCCTCGAAATCCGAGAGCGGCGGCACATCCAACGACGCCGCCCGGTTGCGGCGTAGCGGCAAATAGCCGCCCAGCGCCTTGCGCCGTTCGCGCAAATATTGGATTTCCGGGCTATCCTCGGCGGGCTTGTAGAACGGCACGTCATGCAATTGATCGTCGGGCACGGGAATATTGAAGCGGTCACGGAACGCCTTGAGCGATTCGTCGGACATCTTCTTCGCCTGGTGAGTAACGTTTTGCCCTTCGCCCGATGCGCCCATGCCGTAGCCCTTAACGGTCTTGGCGAGAATCACGGTCGGCTGGCCGACGTGTTTCATCGCGGCGGAGTAAGCAGCGTAAACCTTCTGCGGATCGTGCCCGCCGCGGTTCAAGCGCCACACGTCCTCGTCCGACATATTGGCGACCAGTTCCAGCAATTCCGGGTATTTGCCGAAAAAATGCTTGCGCACATAAGCGCCGTCCTTCGACTTGTAGTTCTGGTAATCGCCGTCCACGCATTCCGCCATGCGTTTCATCAGCAGGCCGCTCTTATCCATCGCCAGCAGCGGGTCCCAGTAGCGCCCCCAGATCACCTTGATAACATTCCAGCCGGCGCCGCGAAAATCCGCTTCGAGTTCCTGGATGATCTTGCCGTTGCCGCGTACCGGACCGTCCAGGCGCTGCAAATTGCAGTTGACCACGAAAATCAGATTATCGAGTCCCTCGCGCCCGGCAAGCGAAATCGCCCCCAGCGTTTCGGCCTCGTCGGTCTCGCCATCGCCGAGAAACGCCCACACCTTGCGCCCGGTGCAATCGACCATGCCCCGGTCGGTGAGGTATTTCATGAAACGCGCCTGATAAATCGCCTGCAACGGACCCAGCCCCATTGACACAGTGGGGAACTGCCAGAAATCCGCCATCAACCACGGATGAGGATAAGAGGGAAGCCCCAAGCCGCCGGTTTCCCGACGGAAATTGCCGAGCTGCGCTTCGCTGATGCGCCCTTCGAGAAACGCGCGGGCGTAGATGCCGGGCGAGGAATGCCCCTGAATATACAACAAATCGCCGCCGTGCCGGTCGTCGGCGGCATGGAAAAAATGGTTGAAACCCACATCGTACAAAGTCGCCGCCGAGGCAAAAGTGGCGATGTGCCCGCCGATACCGGGGCTTTTCGCATTGGCGCGCATCACCGTGGCGATGGCGTTCCAGCGGATAAGCGCGCGGATGCGCCGCTCCAGCGTCAAATCGCCGGGGCAGCGGTCTTCTTGCTTAAGCGGGATAGTGTTAAGGTACGCGGTGTTGGCCGAAAACGGAATATGCGCGCCGGAACGCCGCGCCCGGTCGATCAGTTTTTCCAGCAGATAATGCGCACGCTCCGCACCTTCGAATTCCAGCACGGCGTCGAGAGCGTCGAGCCACTCCTGAGTTTCCTGGGGATCGGTATCGGGAATCGGGGACATAGTTGAAACCTCCTGGCGCGGGAATCAGTTGAACGACTGTTACACAGGACTTGCAATGCATTGCATTTTAATGGTTTTATTTTGTAGCTTTTAGTATGGACAGATTGACCGAATCTACATCATTGGTCAAGATCAGTTTGAGTAAGAACGAATATTCTGTGAATACGCTTGCAGCGTATCATGAACCATGATATTTATTGAAACTGCTGCATTCAGCAAAACCATTCAGGCACTGCTAACCGATGATGAGTATCGCGAGTTGCAGGGTGCTCTTCTGGAAAACCCGGCAAGAGGTGACCTGATACCCGGTGGCGCAGGCCTGCGCAAGCTGCGTTGGGCGCGTCAAGGCATGGGCAAAAGCGGCGGGCTGCGAACGGTATGCCTTGCGCGGGGGAAATTGTCCGGATTGGATTGTTCCCAGCGGGATGCAATGCAAGGCGCAAATTGCGCCGTGTAGCCATTCTACACAAGCAATTTGCAACGCGGCAGTGCGCCCGCTG
>JBAYVP010000166.1:0-10681 GCA_041674485.1 Sulfuricellaceae bacterium | reverse complement strand
TGGTAATCTTTCATTTGATTCTCCTAACTTTTGATCAAGTCAGTAGAATCAGGCTGACCGTAGCGCCCGGTCAAACCTAGTGAGTCCCCCGGCTAAGCCGGGGGATTACCTTATTTATTTATTCGTGGTCCCTGTTTGATTCCTGCCATGCTTCCACCAGCACCGAGAACCTAAAACGCGGCAGCAACTTCTTTCTGGCAATGGATTCAACAAAGGTTGGACGGCGTAGTTTCGAGTGGAATGCGTTAATGCAAGACTTGACCACGCGTTCATTAATTTGCCTCCGCGTTCATTAACCGATTACGTGCATTAAATTTTTGCACTGAAAATAGCAACCGTGAACGGCAACTAAGCGGAGGTAGTAACGATTGACGATACTACCGCAATCGGTTAGCATCCATGCGCTAAGTCAATCCTGACCAAGCCACCAAACTAACGCCGTGATGGCGCTGTGAAAGGAAACTACAACATGATCAAATCATTTGCTGACAAGGCTACGGCTGCGGTGTTTGACGGGCAGTTCGTTCGCAAACTTCCGCAAGAGATTCAGGGAATAGCCCGGCGGAAACTCAAGCTCATTGATGCCACGAGCAAAATCGAAGAATTACGGATTCCGCCCGGCAACCGACTCGAACAGCTAAGTGGCAATCGAGCTGGACAATGGAGTATCCGTATCAACGACCAATGGCGTATCTGTTTCAGATGGCAAGACGGACATGCAGAAGAAGTGGAAATCGTCGATTACCACTAGGAGAATGAAATGAGTATTCAACGCGAAGAATTGAACAACATGAAATGGGGAAACATCGTCACCGGCGAAAGGCTTGCGCCCGTGCATCCCGGCGAAATCCTGTTGCATGACTTCATCGAACCTATGGGGCTGACTCGCTACAAGGTCGCAAAATTCACCAGCGTCCCCCAGCGCCGCATTGATGAAATCTGCACCGGAAAACGCGCCATCACCGCCGACACCGCCATGCGCCTTGGCCGCTTGTTCGGCATGTCCGCGCAAACATGGATGAACCTGCAAACACAGTACGATCTGGAAATCGCCGAAAACGAACTGGGCGACAAAATCGATCAAGAGGTTATGCCGATAGCGGCGTAGCGAACGGCAACCCGTGTATGCGCCGTTTCTAAACGTGGTCTGCGACGTTGCAAAATATTGCGAACCTGACTCCTTTCGACCAGTTGGTGTATCCGTGGTCCCCTGTTGTTCGCGAATTTAATCCGAACCTCGAACTTAATCCGAACCTGACCCCTTTGATTTCTGACCTGGCTAACGCGGTGTTGTTCAAATTCCCTATCGATACAGTAATATCATACAAGGGCGGATGAGCGCAGCGTTATCCGCCGAATGTAAATCTCATACGGCGGAAGGTGCTTCATTTTCCGCTTATATAGCGGTGATACCTTTCTGATCATTCCGGATTGTAGCCTACCCTCAGCCCGCCCCAATGGCGGCCCTTTACAATAATGGGCACAGACAGGTCATGCATTATTTCTCCTGTATCACGCTGGTAAGTCTGTATCAGTAGCGCCTCTTTGTTTTGGCCGCTGCGCAGGCCGGTATGGTCATTGAAGATGCGCTTGGTGCGATTGCCGGCCAGGTCTTTTTTGTAATCGCCTGTAAGCGGTTGAGAAAATTTCTTGTTGTGGCATCCGCAATACCCGTGATCGTCCACTGCAATGACAAAAACAAATTTCGGGTGTGATGTCAAGACAGGCTCTTGAATGGCTGGCAAAATAGCATCCAGCAATTTGTCGAATTTGGTGCTATGTTTTGCCGGGTTGGTATTCGGGATCGGGAGATAAGTGCGATCGAATAAAGCCTCCAACGATATCCGGCCATCCGCAATCGCCGACTCCATAGCTTGAGCTATGCGTTGTGATGTTTCCTTCGCGACCTGATAAACCTGTTTGTGAATGGATTCGACATTGGCTTCCACCATCGTCGCCAGCAAGCCCTCGCCAATTTCCGCAAGGTCATAAGCCTTATTGGAAACTTTTTTCATCCTGCCCTCGACGTCGAACATTTGGTCGCGCATTACGGCGATGGAATCCAGGATATTTGTCACCTCCATCTGATTACGGGTCGCATGTTCCGAGATGCCCATGATCTCGGACTCGAGAGTCACAGAATGGCTGAGGATCGTGCCCAGTTGCATTCCCACCGCTTCGATGCTGGTGACCCCGTCATTTACCCGCGCGCCGAGCCGTTGCATGATATCGACGGCTGTTTCCGTTTCGGAGTGAATATCGGAAATTTGCTGGGTGATATCTTTGGTGGCACTGGAAGTTTTTTCAGCCAGTTTCCTGACTTCATCGGCAACAACAGCAAAACCACGACCGTATTCGCCTGCACGGGCGGCTTCTATGGCAGCATTGAGCGCCAGCAGATTGGTTTGATCCGCAATCTCCTTAATCGCCAATACGATTTTTTGAATTTCCTCCGAGCGTTTGCGCAGGGTGATGATTTTTTCCGACGTTGTCGCTGTATGTTGCTCGATGTCGCGAACCTCATTAACCACTTGCGCCAGAGCAGATTGGCCCGCCATGCTGTCGGCACGCGACTTGCGAGCCTCCGCAACCGCCTTTTCGGAGAACGAATAAACATGTTGGGCCGCATCGCGAATAGAAGAAGAGGCTGTCGTAATCTCGTTGGCCTTGGTCGCCATCAAATCGATGCTCTTGACCAGATCGACCACCTGATTGGATGTTTCGGCAAGAGAAACCGAGTTATTTTGTATGGTCGTGCTCGATTTGTTGACGACGACCATCATGCTTGCCAGCTCGCTCCCCATGCGGCGAAGCAGCGGCGCCAATAAAGCATTCTTTGTCAGCTCTGCGTCCTTATAAGGTTCTTTGCTGCGAGATACAGCAAGCAACGGGCCAACAACATTTCTGTAAATACCAGACAGCAAAATCAAAGCAAATGCAGCGCAGAGAATGACGACTCGAACAGATACCGGAATACTCTCTGGAAGCACAATATAAATTGCGCCAGTAATCAGGCTGGCAATGGCCACAATAGGCAAAAAAAGCTGCCATGCTCGAATCGGAGACAGATGTTCGCCATCCTCCAGCGTATGCATACTTTCATGTGCGTTGTTGGTTTGCATATTACGAGCGCCCATATACATTCTCCATTTTGATAATTTGACAACCTATTTTTCAAACTGGCTAACTCTTGTGAACGGTGACCGAAAGAATAATAGCTGACGTAACCCGATTACCCCACACACACGAAACAAGAGCGCCGACTGAACCAAGGTTGAAATTATGAAGCGAATCTAATTGGAGTACTTCTCTCATGGCACTTGGTTAAGCAATTGTTGATCGTAAACGAATCAAGGGCGGGTTCTACCTGCCGGATAAAGATGTCGTGCGAAGCCCGACAAGGGGTTGCACATAAGGCAGGTATCTTCTACCCTTCGCGCCCGATCCCGTGGTATTCGATCCCCAGAGCCTCGATGTCGGATGGCTCAAACAGGTTGCGGCCATCGAAAATGACCGGCTGTTTCAGGCGTGCCTTGATGATGTTGAAATCCGGGGATTTGAAGGCTTTCCACTCGGTGACGATGACCAGTGCATCGGCTTCGTGCAGCGCATCCTTGGGGTTATCGGCATAGCGCAATTCGGTGCGCTTGCCGTAAATGTGTTGCGCCTCTTTCATCGCCACCGGGTCATAGGCGGTGACGGTCGCACCCCTTGCCCATAGACCTTCCATCACCACGCGGCTGGTCGCCTCGCGCATGTCGTCGGTGCCCGGCTTGAATGCCAGCCCCCATAGCGCGAAGTGTTTGCCTTTCAGGTTGTCGCCGAAGCGCCGGGTGATCTTGTGCAGCAGCACGGATTTCTGCGCATCATTAACTTCTTCCACCGCTTCCAGCACTCTTAGCGGCAGGCCGTATTCTTCGGCGGTACGCTTCAGGGCGCGCACGTCCTTGGGGAAGCACGAACCGCCGTAGCCGCAGCCCGCATACAAGAAGTGATAGCCAATGCGCTGGTCGGAGCCGATGCCCTTGCGCACATGCTCGATGTCCGCGCCGACTTTTTCGGCGAGGTTGGCCAGTTCGTTCATGAACGAGATGCGCGTGGCAAGCATCGCGTTGGCGGCATATTTGGTCAGCTCGGCGGACTTGATGTCCATCACCATCAGGCGGTCGTGGTTGCGTTGGAACGGCGCATACATCTCGCGCATCACTTTGATCGCCCGTTCGTCCTCGGCGCCGATGACGATGCGGTCGGGGCGATTGAAGTCGTCGATGGCCGCGCCTTCTTTGAGGAATTCCGGGTTGGACACTACGGAAAAACCAACCCCTCCCAGCCTCCCCTTATCAGGGGAGGGGCTAAGGATGCCGCGTTTGTCCAGTTCTTCCTGCACGGCCTGTTTGACCTTGTCGGCGGTGCCGACCGGCACGGTGGATTTATCGACGATCACCTTGTATTCGGTCATGGCACGGCCGATGCTGCGCGCGGCGGCGATGACATATTGCAGGTCGGCAGAACCATCTTCGCCGGAAGGCGTGCCCACCGCAATCATCTGCACCAGCCCGTGCGCCACGCTCTCATTTACATCGGTGGTGAAGCGCAGGCGGCCTGCGGCGACGTTGCTCTTGATGACCTCTTCCAAGCCGGGTTCGTAGATCGGCACACCGCCGTTGTTGAGAATGTCGATCTTGCGCGGATCGACATCCAGACAGACAACATCGTTGCCCAATTCGGCGAGGCATGCGCCAGAGACGAGGCCGACATAGCCGGAACCGATTACCGTGATTTTCATTGCGTCAGACTTTCAAAAAAACGAGGCGCGCATTATGCCGCAGAATTGCCGGATCTGGCACTATCGACCTGCCAACGGCTTTGATGATTCGGAATATTGGACAGAAAAAGTGATCACACTTTTATTTCGAACCGGTATTGTCTGTTCCAGTAAGCGACCGCCGATGGTGAGGTCGATGGTGAGCCAGCTTCATCCGCACCAACGAAGCCAAAATTTCAGCAATAACGCCAAAAGAAAACATCTTGGACTTGCCGTGAGCGCGCGGGCGAATATTCATCCCGGCGCAGGCAAACCGCTTGCCCTCGTGCCAAGCCATTAAAAGCGCTTCGCTCTGAAAGGTGTACCCGGATGATACCAATCTCACCGAGCTGATCCAATCGGTAGGATAGATAACTATGCCATTGGTGTATCTGAAATCAGTCTGGAACAGCAGGTTGAAAATATTGATGTAGAGAAAAGAGATCACCCTTCTGTGGAACGGGCGCAACCACGGGTTTAATACGTGGGTAACGACAAAATCTGAATCGCCGGTGGAAAGCATGGAAACCGCGCCAGGAAAAAAATCCAAATCAAACTCGTTATCGCCCGGCACGATGAGGCAGTATTTTTTCTGTGCGATAGCGGCACCCGCCAGAAAACTTTTGCCGACCCCTTGTCTGGTTTCATTGCGGACATATTTGATATTGCCGTATCTGGAACTTAGCCCGGCAACCGCAGAGGCTGTCCCATCCGTACTGCCATCGTCAATCACGATGACCTCATAGTCATGCACAGCGCTCTTCCTTGCGATGGATGCGATCTCCTCCATTACCGCCGGAAGGTTCTTTGCTTCATTGAGCGCCGGAACAATGAAACTGAATGAGGGAGTCGGCGCGCTCATCGGGCTACATTCAAGTCCCAGTTGTAGGGCAGGTGCTTGATCGCATAGTCCGCCGGAATGTTGCGATTGCCCGCCAATTCGCTGTTGAGAAAACTGATAATGCCACCAGCCGGTGTGAAGTCTTTTTCATACCAGTCAAAAATCATGGAAAGATGCACCGTCTTGTTTTTGCGGTCTATTCGCATCCCCTTTTGTTTGTTTTCAAGGAACCGGTTAACTTGCGACTTCAACTGATTCTTCAAGGCGGCGGGTGTGTAAGCTTCCGGTAGCATGTCAGGGCACGAAACAGAGGCGCATACGATGGCAAAGTGTATGGCCGGTTCATTCATGGGGCGGAGTATTTTGTGCTCAATATCGTTGAGGGAATATATTTTTCCGCCGACTTTTCCCGCCGGTTTATCCCATACCGGTGAAATAAAACTCCCGACATCCTTGATACAGATGATGGGGAAATTTTCGCGTACCAGCTTTACAGCAAATATATTGTAGGCGTTTATCCAAAACGCCATTACCTCTTCTCTGCCGCCAAGCTGCCCCGTTGAAAACGATGCCAGGCCGGCCACAAGCTTGTCAAAATCACGCGAATTGAGGGTGGCGGCATAATCGAAACCGATGTACCCGATCCCTTCGTGATTTGAGGGCCGTGTATTTTTTTTCAGAATGGCGTCCCACAGGGCAAAATCAAAAGCATAAAGTTGCTGCGGCAGACACACAGATAAAAACAGAGCCGCGATAACCTGCGCACACCAGCATCGCCTCATTCGGTATTGACCGCTGCCTTGTAGTAACAATAAAAATCTGCTCATGGCTCCAGCGCACTTTCGTCGCACCTTGCGACCTTCTTTTCATTCATAAGTTGTAACTGCTCAGGTCGAAGTTATATGCTCAAAAATAGCCATAACGCCAGTCCCTTCCCCCTGGAAGGGGGGAAGGAGAAAAGCGGCAGCATCTGGGTAGTTACCGCAAGTTAATATTACCATCTGCAGTCAAACAAAATGGGGAGCGGGATTGTTATGAGCACCCGCTAAGCCTGCGCTTGCGGATAAACCAGCCCAGCATCAGCGCACCCACGGTGGCACCCCAGATAAGGGCAGGTATGGCATCGTTTTCCTCCCACACCCCGAGCAGCGTGAAATTTATCAGCACGCGGTATGAGAGAAGCACCGCCCATGTCATCACTAGCCCGGCAACGCCAGGCACGAACGGCAGAAAACAGGCCAGATAAAGCGCATACCACGGATGCAGTGTCGGTGTGAGCAGCAGAAAAGCCAGCACGATGCAATAAGAGGTTTTGAATGCTGCCAGCCAAAGTGATGAAGTGTCATCAGCCTCAACCGGATTCTCGCGTTTGCGGAACAGCAAAGCATACAAAGTGGCGGTGATGAGAAGAAATGCAACAGCCAGTACCTGCCGCGCGGTTTGCCCAGACGGAAATATTTCGTGGAGCGACTGAAATGCAAATCCGGCAAACTCCCAGTTGCGGACATAAATATCCAAGGTAACCAGCATATTGAAAATGCCGGGAAAAAATGGAGCGGATAGCGCGGTGGCGCCGATAGCCGCGCCAAGACAAAACCGCCACCAACCCTTTTGGCCAACCAGGAATAAAAATACAGGAAAAAAAACCAGTGGGAAAAGTTTAACCAGCGCGGCAAACGAAAAGGCGATGCCCGCTACTGCTGAAGCCCATCCGTTGCTGGCAAATAATGAACCCGGCGAATTCTGCCGGGAAAGCAGTAACAGAAGCGCTAGCATCAGAAAAAATATCCCCGCACCGTCGATGTGCCCGGAAGCCGCAATTTCCAATATTGGCAGGGGATGCCAGGCATAAAGCAACGCCCGCGACGGCGGCATTTTCAAATGTGCAAGGATGCGCATGATGATTGCGCAAACAGCAATATCCAACGCAACCAGCAGCACTTTCATTCCTGTAATGCCGCCAAAAAATGCCCCGATGGCAAAAAATATTTGTGCCGCAGGCGGGTATAGGGTGACCAGATGCGGGTGATTGACATGGCTGAGCAGCGCGGCAGCATTGGCATCAAAAAGCTTCGCGTCGGCAGGGGCGAAGGCATACGGATTAGTGCCGTGTAAAATGGTCAGCCCGTCCCAGAGATACCGGTAGATGTCGTCGGAAAGTTCCGGCGGGCGAAACAGGAACATGAGCCTGAATGCAACGGCTCCCACTATAATCACCCATGGCGACCAGCCCATAGTCCTTGTTTCACCCAGATACAGGGCGATGGAGAGCAGCGCCATGATGAGCGCGGACACCCCCACGAGCGTGGGTATGGACAAACGAAGATCGGCCTGAAAAGCCAGAACAGAATAGGAAAATGCGATGACGAGCGAGATACCCCAGAAAATAAACCGTTTTGAAAGTTGCCGATTGAAACTTGGGTTGGCGCTGCTGTTTATCATGTCCGGAATTTCGTTTGCAGGAAAAATCGCGCTGGCTGGCGATATGCGCCTGATTGAAGCTCACGCCCTGAACGGTGAGCTTTCAAAACAGGTGATCCTTGATGCGCGACCCAAGTCAGAATGGCAAGCTGGCCACATCCCTGGCGCGTTATCATTTTCATGGGAGGACTTTACCAGAACCGACGGTGCGGGAATACCATACCGTGTATTACCCGCGCAGGAAATGGCTGCTGCGCTGGGAGCCATGGGGGTCGATGAAAAAACCCCCATCGTCATCTACGGTGATGCCGATAAAAGCTGGGGCGGCGAAGGGTGGGCGAGCTGGACATTCGCCTGGATGGGACATGCTGGCCCCATCCGCATATTGAACGGGGGCATGCAGGCATGGCGCAACAGCGGCTTCACGATAACGCCGGAAACGCCAAAAATCAGGACAAAGACTGCCTACAATTTCAAGCTTGCGCCCCAACTGGATATATCCACCGCCGAAATTGAACAGCGAAAAACCCCGATGATTTTGATCGATACGCGCTCGACGATGGAATGGCTGATGGGCAAAATACCGGGCGCTATCCACATCGAGTGGGACAAGTTTTACACCGGTGCCGATCGCCGCCCGCTGGATGCCTTAGCTTTCAGACAATTGCTGAGAGACAATGGCGTAGACATAAATAAACCGATTGTTTATTACTGTCGTGGCGGAATCCGTTCCGGCTACGCCTGGATGGTGCATCAGCTTGCGGGTCTGCCCGATGCGCGCAATTACGAAGGCGGCATGGAGGCATGGTGGAAGCAATCCTCCAAATAGTTTGTTGTAGTTCAGATTTGACCTGATACAAACCGTCAAATTGCAGCATCTATTGAGGATCGTATAAATGAGTTACAACTATATCGTCATTCCGGACGCGCAACGCGCGAGCCGGAATCTATGCGAAATACTGGATTCCCGCCTACGCGGGAATGACGGGATGTTGGTTGGCATTGTCAGCCATTTATACGATCCTTAATAATTTTGCTCAACCACCTCTAGGCAATTTGGAATCACGCTGCCCGAAAGCGGAACTTCGTGACAAGCAGCAATCGACCCGATGGAGACGGTCCGCCATCTTGCTATGAGTAGCCGGTTCTCGGCCTTATGGAGCGCTCCACATAAGGCCGATTATGTAGACTGCTTGATTATGTGGACTTGATGCTCTGCACCCACCCTAAAACCTTGGCTGGTGCGGAAGACGTTAATGCAAAGGTCTACATAATCCTCAATCCTCCAAGGGGAGTGAGATTTTAACGAAGTGACACTCTTAGGACCGTCATCGCGACACTACCAGCCCCTGTGCGGTCTCACAGGAAATCTACGGCCGATTTTGCTTTTACATGCAGTTTCCTAGCTCCGGAAATTATGTTGATTTCCCACAACCAATTTCTGCATGGAAGCCGCTTGGTGCTTGGCTTTCGTGATAACTTTATTTTGCAATTCTCCATAATCAAGCAGTCTACATAATCGGCCTAAGGGGACGCTGGAGATATTATGAAAAGGCTGACAGTGAAGCCTGCCGGGATGTCCGCTCTTTGTACAGTAGAAAAAACAGGGGCGGAATCCGGCTACTTATTTCATTGCCGCTTCACCGCGTCCAGAGTTTTCCCGTCCTTGCTTTTCCAGTCAACCCAGCCATTCGTGGTTCTTCCCATGAGCGACAAAGCCGCCATGCTGGGTGACCTGAATAAATGATCTTTCTCAAAAACAACCGTGTCACCCTCAACCCGCATTACACCGGAATCAATCAGCCTGTTGCGCAGCCTCTCGCCCGCCGTACCTTTGAGCGAAGCAACATTTTCTTTGCGCCCGACAGAGCCTTTCAATACGACGAAACCTTCTTCGGTGTACATACCACGGCCATCTGCCCCCGAAGCTTTGCAATAGAAAAATTCATCAGGCTTTGCGGATACAGCAGACTTGGCAACTGGGTCAAAGATGGGATAGCCCAGCGTCGCCAGCAAGGTATGCCCCGTCTCGAATATCTCAAAACAGTCAGCCTCCAGCGGTGCGGGCGTATGCGGCTTGCTGCCTTCATTTCCATTTTCTGTGGAATAGCGCCCGGCTTTTTTGGCTTCCTGCATGGAGTGCCACTCAAGAAATAGCGCGTGTGTCTGGGTCAAACTATTGGTGCGCGAGATAAGCACCAGCGCCTTTTCCCAAAACTCTTTCTCCTTGTGGTGCTTCGTAAGCCGTGCGCGCAAATCGCCGGTCTGCCCGACATACACCTTGCGCTCGGAACCATCCTCTTCCTCGCTGAACAGAAAATACAGCGCAACCTGGTCGCTTTCCGGCATCTTCAAAAAGTCGGGCAACAGGCTGCGCGGCACTTCGATCAGCTGCACTATGCGCGTAGTGATCTCGGCAATGCGGATGCCCTGAGGATCGCCGCTCGGAAGGAATATCTGGATCGTCTTCGGTGTCATGTTCGTGCTACCTCTAATTAAGTGAGGTAAACCCCCGGCTCTGCCGGGGGACTACAAAAGTTTGACTTATGCAGCGGTCATGCGAATTTGGCGATGACTGCTGTAGCTCCCTCCCTTTCAAGGGGAGGGCTGGGGTG
>JBAYVP010000165.1:0-10733 GCA_041674485.1 Sulfuricellaceae bacterium | reverse complement strand
CCCGGAAAACCGTGCAATCCAGCCCGTAGCGTTCTCACCAAACGGGTACACGCAAAATAGATGACAAAGTTGTTTAGAACCACCATGTTACACATCTTGGCAAGCGGTCAACGGAGGTTTCTATGTTGAAGCGTCTTTGCGCCCTGAATTTGTAGAAATAGGGAAATAATGCCAATAAAGGGATAAATTCGCTTAAATCCAAGTAATTTTCGCGCTTTTAAGGCGCTGAGACCAAATCCGCCTTAAGTCCGACAGACTCCTAGGATAATGTATACCTTGCAGTGTTTTTGACACAAAAACGATGAACCCCTCCCGTCTTTTCCTCAGCTACACTTGGCGCGATGCGGCTGCGGTGGAGGCGCTCGCGCGCGAGTTGGAAAAGCGCGAGGTGCGGGTCTTTCTCGACCGTTGGTATCTCACCCCCGGCCAGCCCTGGCAAGACGAGCTGGAAGCACAGTTGGCGCAATGCGATGCCGTGGCGGTGTGTCTCGGACCGCACGGGATGGGCAATTGGCAACAGCGCGAAAAAGGCGCGGCGCTGATTCGCCAGGGCGTCCAGCCCGGTTTTCCGGTGATTCCGGTGCTGTTGCCGGGCGGCAGCCCCAGCCCCGGTTTCCTGGAACTGAATACCTGGGTGGATTTGCGGGTGCGCGATGGTTACGAACTGGGGCTGGACACCCTCGTCAAGGCGGCGCGGGGCGAGCCGCCCGGAGCGGAAATGCGTGCCGGCGCGGCGCGGCTGCGCGCCGAAATCTGCCCTTATCGCGGGCTGAATTTCTTCCGCGAGGAAGACGCGGCTTATTACTTCGGGCGCGAGACCGCCGCCGACGACTTGGCGCGCATGGTGTGCCAAAAGTCCTGCATCGCGCTGGTGGGCGCATCGGGCAGCGGCAAATCGTCGCTGCTGCGCGCCGGGCTGCTGCCGCGTCTGCGCGGCGACACCGCAGCCCCATGGGAATTCGCCACCCTCACGCCGGGCGAAAACCCCTTGCGCCAACTCGCCGCCGCGCTCACCCCGCTACTCCAGCCGGAGTTGGACGAAATCGACCGCATTGCCAAGAACACCCAACTCGCCGAATTGCTGCGCGCGCCGGCGGGCGCGGAAAACCTTAAAGAAGTTCTCAATGGAATTTTCATCCGGCAAAAAGGCGCCGAGCGCCTGCTGCTCACCGTCGATCAATGGGAAGAAATCGACAGCCCGGCAGGCAACGAGGCCGAGCGTCAGGCGTTCATCGCGCTGCTCCTCGTCCTGTCCGCCGATCCGCGCTGCTGCGTGCTGCTGGCGGTGCGCGGCGATTGCTTCGACAGCATCCTGAAACGGCGCGCACTTTCAGACCGCGTTGTCGTGGTGCAACTCGCCCCGATGACCGACGACGAACTGCACCGCGCGGTAATTGAGCCGGCGCGGCTGGCCGGCCTGGAATTCGAAGCGGGTCTGGCGGAAACCATCCTGGCGGACGCCGCCGCCCAGCCCGGCGCGCTGCCCTTGTTGGAATTCGTGCTGCACGAAGTATGGCAGCGCCGCCAAGGCATGCGCCTGCATCTTGAAGGCTACCGCAACGCAGGCGGATTCAGCGGCGCAATCGGCCACCACGCGCAAGGCGTCTGGGACAGCCTGGATGATGCCGAACGCGCCGCCGCGAAACATCTCTTTCCCCACCTGGCCAACCCCGATGACGGCAAGGCAGCCGCCGCCACCCGTCGCCGTCCGCGCTACGACGACATCCCGCCGGCGGGGCGCGCGCTGCTTGCAAAGCTCACCGACGCCCGCCTCCTCAGCGCCGGGCACGACCACGCCAACGGCGCCGCCACCGTAGAACTGGCGCACGAAGCGCTGCTCGGCCAATGGCCGGCGTTGCGCGACTGGCTGGCGGACAACCGCGATTTCCTGAACTGGCTGGCGCGCTTCGAAAACGCCCGCCGGGAATGGCTGCAAACCGACCGGGAAACGGCGGCGTTGCTCGGCGGCGCCCGCCTCGCCGAAGCATTGCGCCGCCAGGAAACCCACCGCGACCACCTCACTGCCGAACAGAACGCATACATCACAACCAGCCGCGAACGGGAAAAGGCGCTGGAAGCCGACGAACTGGCGCGGCTGCGCCGTGAAGTGGCGATGGTGAGCAAGCTGAAAATCGCCGGCGCCGCGTTGCTGCTGCTGTTGCTGGTGGCTGTCGGCAGCGGCGTTTACGCTTGGCGCAAGGCGGTTGAAGCCGGTCGGCGGGCGGCTGAAGCCGAGCAGGCAACCGATGTTCTGGAGCATATGGTGACCGGCGCCGACCCCGCCGAATTGGGCAACGACATCGCCGTCCAGCGCGCCGCAGGCAAAACCGACACCACCGGTCTGGCGAAAGACCTGATTGTCGGCCACCTGCTGGACCCGCTGGCGGCGCGGGTCGAAAAGGAGTTTTCCGGACAACCGCTGGTGGCGGCGCGGCTGCATGGGGCATTGGGGGCTTTTTACGAAGATTGGGGCGAGTTTGCCACAGCCAAACAGCATGCCCAACATGCCCTCGAAATTCGTCGGCGCCTGCTGGGCGACCAACATCCCGACACCCTTACGGCCATGATCAACTTGGCATCAACGATCTGGGAGCTGGGCGACCTGGCCGGTGCGCGTGTTTTGGAAGAGCAAGCGCTGGCTGGCCGCCGCCGTATTCTGGGCGCGGAACACCCCGACACCCTTGTCGCAATGAATAATCTTGCGGAAACTCTCTACAAACAAGGCGACTTGCCCGCCGCGCGGGATTTGCACGAAAAAACGCTGGAAATCCGCAACCGCGTGCTGGGCAAGGGGCACGCCGACACCCTCATCTCGATGAACAACTTGGCGGAAACCCTTTACAAGCAAGGCGATCTGCCCGCCGCGCGCACCTTGCTGGAAAAAACGCTGGAAATCCGCCGTCGCGTACACGGCAAGGAAGACGCCAACACCTTGAACGCGATGAACAACCTGGCGCGCATCCAGCGTGCGCAGGGCGACCTTCCCGGCGCGCGGGATTTGCTGGAAAAGACCCTGGAAATCCGTCGGCGGGTACAAGGCGACCAACACCCCTACACCCTCGTCTCAATGAACTACCTGGCGGAAACCCTGCGCGCGCAAGGCGACCTGCGCGGCGCGCGCGACCTGAACAAAAAAAACCTGGAAACCGCCCGCCATGTGCTGGGCGCGGAACACCCCACGACCAGCGCCTCCGCCTACGGCCTTCACGAAACCCTGCTTGCGCTGAAAGACAGCGCGACTGCCCAAGCGGTATACCGGGAACACTTGGCCTGGTTGATGACGCGTCCCCCGGATAGCCTCGCCGACGCCAAACAGCGGGAAATCCGTAAAAAGCTGGAGGAGCGCTATGGGAGTGCCGGGCGGTAGGCGCTTCCATCCCCGGCGCAACCAAAATTACCGAAAGGCCATTCTGCAATAGTAAGGTGAAGCGGCATGGCTAGTTGTTACTTCCGCGCCCTCCGCATCTCCCGTAGAATTTCCAGACCACCTGATCTCAGGATAGACAAATCAATGGGGTATTGTATTTTGTCAGATATTGCAATTTGGTGTTCCCATAGAGCATTCAGTGTATTATTATGACGCAATAGAGAAAATCACATTTCATCCTTTAACTTAAATTTAACGTTGGCGGCTCACACGTCATTGACCTATGAAGATACCGGTATTCGTTTCCAGCCCGACTGCATTGTCTCCTTCGCAGAAACAAACACGTAAGCGTATTTTTCGTTTGCTGGATAAATTAAATCTAGAACCGCGGGCGTTAGGCCAGAGCGACTACCCAACCCAGCTTCCGCTTCGGGAGGTTCATACTATTGCCAAGCATTGCTCTGGCGCGGTCATATTGGGCTTTGAGCAGATTCGTGCAGAGGCAGGCACAATCAAACCCGGAACTCAGATAGAAACATCCATTACGAATCCCATATCCTTTCCAACGCCGTGGAACCATCTTGAGGCAGGAATACTCTTTTCTATGTCTCTTCCCATGTTGGTGTTCCGAGAATCGTCGATTACTGGCGGTATCTTTGATTCAGGCGTCTCAGATGTTTTTATCCATACCATGCCCAAGTCAAAACTCTCACGATCAGATAAAGTCGGTTTGCAAGACGTGTTTTTGAAGTGGCAAGCCAATGTAAGGCGACACTACTATGGTGAATAACAAGCACCCAACTTGGCCAAACATATCGCAAATCTGATGAAATATAATTCAAGCAACTACAAGCTGTAAGTTTTACGGCTGGCAATAGCTGAAATTCTAATGACTGATAAATAGATGGGGTAATATAATGCAGGATAACATGGAATATATTAATGATAGGTTACAAAAACAAACGCAGTGGTATGAAGAAAGTGCGACGAAAAATAAAGCAAAGTTCATCAGCTACCAGTCCTGGATCATTATTTTAGGCGCGGTTATCCCCGTTTTGATTTCTTTCGAAACTATTTTTTCTTCCATGAAAGAGTGGGTAGGACCTGTTTCAGCGATTATTTCAGCCTGCATTTCAATCCTTGCCGGTTTGGACAAGCTGCACCAACCCCAACCAAATTGGTTCAACTATCGAGCAAACGAGGAAATGCTGAAGAAAGAAGCGTGGTATTACAAATACAGAGCAGGGCCATACAAGAACCTGAAAGGCGATGATGCAGAGGCAAGCAGATTGCTGGTCGAGAGGACGGAATCCATCATCTCTGCGGACATAGCCAGAACCCTCAATCTAGATAAATCGAAAAATAATGGACAAGAACTTGCTGGTGACACGACTACCACAGATGCTAAATCAGATAAAGCGGGTAGTAAGAATGCGACCGGCACAGCCACACAATAGTTAGCATGAATATGTTGCCGAACTCTTCGCGCGATGTATAAGTGTAAATATAAATATGATTAGGTAATAGGCTGCAAGTGTAGGGTAAATTTGTTCTAACATAACCTGAATTAGCGGGATTTTTCAGTCTTTGCCCATTCGCATTTCGACAGAAGCTCTTAAGATGAACGGGCAAAGCCAGCGTAATATAATGGTTTTCCGTTCGCGGTGAGAGCTTCTGTCGAACCATGAACGGAAAATCATACCGAAGAATCTTGCTAACCAGGAAAAAGATGCAGAGCGGATAAGCGTAGCGCATCCGTCTTTCTGGGCTGGTTATTGAATGCGCTACGCTTGTCCTACGGTACTTTATGATTATCCGAAACTCATGAACGTTGGGCATCATTGATTTTCATCATCAATTTCCGGGAATAAATTTACTCCGGTGGAAAATTTCCCGGAACCGAATATCCAGCATATCAAGACAGACGTTTTCCGCGAACGGGTGCGTTACGCGGGCGAGGAGGCGGAGAAAGTGCTGCTCAACCTGATCCATCGGCGCGGCGCCGGCAGCGAGACTTATGGCATTCTCGGGCGGGTTTACAAGGATCGCTGGGAGGCTGCCGCCAAGGCGGGCGACGATTTCCTGGCGCGCGGCTTGTTGGAAAAGGCCATCGATGCCTATCTCAAAGGCTTCGAGGCCGATTGGCGCGACGCTTACCCCGGCATCAACGTCGTCACGCTGATGGAGTTGCGCCAGCCGCCCGATCCGCGCCGCGAAAAGCTGCTGCCGGTGGTGAGTTATGCGGTGGAACGGCGCATTGCGCAAGGCCAGCCGGATTATTGGGACTACGCCACGCGCCTGGAATTGGCGGTGCTGGCGCGCAATCGGGAGGCGGCGCTGGATGCGCTCGCCGCAGCGTTAGCGCATGTGCGCGAACCGTTTGAGCCGGAAACCACGGCGCGCAACCTGCGCTTGATTCGCGAGGCCAGGGAAAAAGACGGCGATGCATGCGGCTGGGAAAAAATGATAGAGGAGCGTCTCGTTAAAGCAGGGTAAATTTGTTCTCGGAAATTCATGATAAAAATCAATGATGGAAAACATTCATGAATCCCAGGCAAACTGAGCGCAACGTTGCTCAACTCATAACACTCATAACGGCAATCCATAAAGACAAAACCTTTTTCACCGCAGAGGACGCGGAGGACGCAGAGGAAAAGCATGAGGGGTTTCCTCTGCGTCCTCTGCGGTGAATCGGTTTTTTCCGTGCCGAGAACAAATTTACCCTGCTCGTTAAAGGATAGATACTTGGCGAGCAAGGGGGAATGCGCTACGCTTATCCATGGTTGCCTAAACAGCGCCTTCCCGTAGATGCTCGCCCATGCACATAGTTTCCAACGCACTGATTTTTAATCCGTTCGTCCTGAGCTTGTCGAAGGATGAACGGATTAAAAATCAGTGCGTTGAAAATTGTGGCGATGAGTGCATGTGTTAGCCATGGAAGCGCTAAAAGCGTGAAGGTTCCGCATTTGCGAAGAATGCGTCGTAGATCAAGCACTGGAGCGGCTTTCCGCAAAAAAACAATGACAGAATAAACTGTGCTTGCAGGATAGTTCTTCTATCCTGTTCATCCTGTAAATCCTGTCTAAACATCTGTTTGGTTCCGGCAATTGTCCGGCTTAGGATAACAACAAGGAAACACCCCCCATGAGCAGTAATGCCCCCCCGGAAAATTTGGCGCCCTTCAAATTCGAGCAAGTGCTGGATAGCGAAAAGGCGACTATCGCCGCGCAGCGCGAGCCGGTTGAAACCACCGCCGACGGGATGCAACTCGCCGGCCTGGCTTTTTCCGGCGGAGGGGTTCGTAGTGCGGTGATTAACCTGGGGTTTATCCAGGGGCTGGCCAACCGCAATTGCCTGCATGTGTTCGACTATCTTTCCACGGTTTCCGGCGGCGGGTATATCGGCGGGTGGCTATCGGCGCTGCTGCATCGCCGGTTTCCCGACAAGCCTGCCGGCGAGGCGGAAATGCGGGCGCTGCAACAGGATGTTCTTAAATCCCCGCCGGACAACGGCATCCCGGATGCCACCGGCTTTCCCGAGGCGGAAGACAAGTCGGTGCGCTTCCTGCGTCGCTATTCCAACTACCTCACCCCGCGCCTGGGGTTGTCCGGTGATACGTTGGCGCTGGTCGCGCTGATGGTGCGCAATGTGACGGTGATCCAACTCCTGCTGGTGAGCATGTTGGTGACCGGGTTCGCGGGGTTGTTGATTGTGCGGCAATTCGGCATCGCGGTTGAAAATACGCCCCCGCACCTGATGGGCGTTAGCGCGACGATTGCCGGGTTGTTTATCTACGCGCTGTTTTCGGCCTTGAGGTTACAGAAGCAATGGGACGAACCTAACGGTGCAGTCGGGACCCCGTCCCACAGCATCACGCTGAAAGTGCTCGTACCGTTGCTGTTGTCCGGCCTGTTCGCCGCCGTCGCGCTGGTCAAGGTTGCGCCGCTGAGCTGGAGCGCCGCAGGCGCGGGGGCGGCGGCCTCGCTATACGTTTTAGCCTGGGGCTTCACGACGCAGCCGGATTGCAATAAAGCCTGGATCGGGATTTTCGGCGGCGCGCTGACGCTGGGCGCGCTGCTGCACACGCTGCTTTCCCATGCCGCCATTGAGCATGCCGTCGCTTTTGCGCCCCCGGTCACCATGGTGGTGTTCAGCCTGACGATCACCGTCCACCTCGCGCTGGCCGGCTCCGCCATCACCGAGCAAATCCGCGAATGGTGGGCGCGGCTCGGCGGGCAGGGCATGTTCCTCGCTCTGGGTTGGACGCTGGCTTTCACCTTTCTGCTGTACATGCCGCCGTTGATGCAATACGGCTTGGATCAGGCCGCGCATTGGCTGGTCGCAGGCGGCGGCCTGTGGGCGGCCTTGACCGGCTTCGGCGCAAAATTGGCGCAGAGCAAGGACGACGACGCAAACGACAGCGCCTTGTGGAAAAACATCCTGGCGATGGTCGCGCCCTGGGTGTTCATCGCTGGTATGCTGGGGCTGGTGGCATGGGGCTTCGTCAAATGCCTGCCCGGCATCACGTTCGGCGACGGCGCGCCGGGCGAGTTGATCCCCCTCTACGAATCCCAACTCGATAGCCTGGAACTGACCACGCTGCTGCCCACCGCGCTAATCTCCGGCTTGCTGTTTGCGGTGCTGTTTAAATTCGTCGATCTCAATCTCTTTTCCGCGCACAGCTTTTACCGCAACCGGCTGGCGCGCGCCTTTCTTGGCGCATCCCAAGAAAAGCGCAAACCCAATCCCTATTCCGGCTTCGATCCCGCCGACGACCTGCCGCTCTCCCAACTCGCCGGGCAGCGCCCCATCCACCTCGTCAACGCCACCCTGAACCTCACCGGCGGCGAAGACATGGCCTGGCAAACCCGGCGCGGCGCATGTTTCACCTTCACCCCCGGCTATTCGGGCTATTCCACGCGCGACAGCCAAGGCTGCGAATTCGGCGGCTACCGTCCCAGCGCCGCATACGGCGGCGGCCTTACGCTCGCAACGGCGATCGCTGCCAGCGGCGCCGCCGCCAGCCCCAACATGGGGTTTCACACCGCCACCTCCATCGCCGCGCTGCTGACTGTCCTCAACCTGCGGTTGGCGCGCTGGTGCCCGAACCCGACGAAAAACGAATGGGATCACCGCGCCCCCAAAAATTCCGCCGCCCCGCTGTTTGCCGAACTATTTGGCGACACCAGCGGCAAAAACGCCTGGGTCAACCTCTCCGATGGCGGCCACTTCGAAAACCTCGGGATATACGAATTGATCCGCCGACGCGCCGCCTTGATCCTCGTTACCGATGCCGCCGCCGACGGCGAATACCAGTTCGGCGACCTCGCCATGGCCGTGCGCAAAATCTGGGTGGATTTCGGCGTGCGCGTGGAAATCGATGAAGCTGACCTCGACCAAATCCGTCCCGACGCCGACCGGGACACCCCGCGTTTCAGCCGCAAGCAATGGGCTTACGGGCGCATCTGCTACCCGGAAGGCAAACCCGGCTACCTGATCTATGTGAAAAGCGCGCTCACCGACGACGCCCCCATCGACATTCGCCAATACCGCGACGCCCACCCCGCCTTCCCGCACGAAACCACCGCCGACCAGTGGTTCGACGAAGACCAGTTCGAAGCCTACCGCCACTTGGGGCAAACCATCGCCGAAAAACTGTTCGACGACCTGCCGGTGAAAAACGGAATCGGCCAGCCCGCCCATGAAATCATCGGCCAGCTATACCGGGCGGCGGAAGACCATTTTGCCCCGCGCCCCTGCCCCGACACCCTCACCCAAGGAGAGCAAGCATGAACCTAGAAACCTCCGTTGACCGCTTGCCAAGTTGTATAACATGATGGTTCTAAACAGCTTTATTATGTATTTCGCGCTCACCCGTTTGGTGAGAACGCTACGAGTTGGATTGCACGGTTTTCCGGGCGCATGGCGGCGTTGCAACTACAAGAGAAGGCAATGGAATAACCATTGCGCGTCGTTGCGCCTTGCCCTGCACCCGGAAAACCGCACACTCCAACCCGTTCAACGGAGGTTTCTAGGATGAACGCCCTACACCCCGGCGCCAGTGGCGACGAAGTTAAGAAACTGCAAACCCAACTCGCCGCCGTCGGCTTTCCCCCCGGCAAAACCGACGGCGAATTCGGCCCGTCCACCGAAGCCGCACTGCTCGCCTTCCAGCACAGCACCGGGCTGCTGGCGGACGGCGTGGCTGGACCGCGCACCCTCGCAGCGCTTGGACTCGCGGACAGCGACGCCTTACCCAGCGCAATCCCGCAAGCCAGCGTGGCAAAAGTCTGCGTAATGTTCCCGAACACGCCCCGCGCCAACATCGAAAAAAACCTGCCCTTCGTGCTCGACAGCCTGTTGAGCGCAGCACTTCAGGATAAACCCATGGTGCTCATGGCGCTCGCCACCATCCGCGCCGAAACCGAAAGTTTCCTCCCCGTCACCGAAGGCCAATCGCGCTACAACACTTCCCCCGGCGGCCAGCCCTACGACCTCTACGATCGCCGCGCCGACCTGGGCAACACCCAAGCCGGCGACGGCGCAAAATACTGCGGACGCGGCTTCATCCAACTCACCGGCAAAACCAACTATCGCCAACACGGACTAGCCATCGGCGAACCCCTGCTCGAACAACCGGAGCGCGCCAACGAACCCGCCATCGCGGCGGCGCTACTCGCCAGCTTTATCAAGGCCAAGGAAAGACAGATCAAAGAAGCGCTGATGACGGGGGATTTGCGCTGGGCGAGAAAGCTGGTGAATGGGGGAAGCCACGGGCTGGAGAGGTTCGAGGATTGTTGGAGGCGAGGGATGGGGGTGTTGACGGGCGCCGGATCGTAGGATGTGCGCGTTGCGCATCTGTCGCGCAGCCGGATGCCCCCGTACGCGTTGTTCAGTTATCCTTGACGACAGTTATATTAATTGCCACAATTCAGACTAGTTAATCTGACCTGTTGAGGAAAATAAAATGCATGCAAGCCAGTGGCGACTTCAAAATGCCAAAACCCAATTCAGCCAAGTGGTGGAGGCGGCTTTGCGGGGCGAACCGCAGCACATTACCCGGCGTGGCAAGCAGGCGGTGGTGGTGCTTTCCGAGCAGGCGTTCGAGTCCTTGCAGCGTAGCGCACATATTGCCGCGCCGGGGTTTGTCGCCCATTTACTGGCCATGCCCAAGGATGAAATGCCCGTTGAACAGACTTCTTTGGCGCTACGCGAGGTGGATTTTCCATGATCCTAGTACAGATGCGCGCAAATATCGTTAACATTATTTGTGCTGAAGGCTCGACTCATGACGGCAACCCATAAAGACAAAACCTTTTTCACCGCAGAGGACGCGGAGGACGCAGAGGAAACCCCCTCATGCTTT
>JBAYVP010000164.1:0-10754 GCA_041674485.1 Sulfuricellaceae bacterium | reverse complement strand
TTCGATCGCGTGGCGTGGTCGTGTCGTCGTTCGGAATTGAGCTGTCGCCAAAAATGTGCCGCAGTTCCGGGGCAGCTGCGCGCGTTAAGATGCTTTCCTTACGGGTTTACCGAATGTTTACAAGATAAATCTGACAAAATACAATAACCCATTGATTTGTCTATCCTGAGATCAGGTGGTCTGAAGTTGTAAATTGCCGGTCAATCTTCCTAAATGCGAAATAAATAATGTTACATGGCACTAGTGCTACACCCTCTATTCGGAAGACATGCAGAATGAGCAAGTGTTCGAAGGCAGGTTGACCGTTGTTAATCCTTTCATCTCGTTGATGTGAAGATGCGGGCGGCATCTCCAAAAAACGGCAAAAATATCGGGTAATATTGTCTCAATTGAGCTAATATTAACACTCAAAGGAGATAGTCATGCCAAGCGCCATCGTTAGCCAAGCTTCTGAAAAGCGAGTGCTCAGGAAAGCCCAACCTGCACGATCAAAATTATTCTCTGAAGCACCTGAGACATATAACGGCCTAAACGTCATATCGGAAATCGCCGCGTATGTCACCCTGTACAAGGCTGCTCCCGGCGAACGCGTCAAGCTGATCCGCAATGGCATACCCGCCACAGCGCTCGTTAAGACCGGCAGAGCAATGGGTATTTCAAACGAACAGTTGTTTGAAACGCTTCGTTTCCCGCGGGCCACTGTCAGCAGAAAAATTTCACGGCATGAAGTATTGTCGCCTGAATTTTCCGAGCGGGTAATCGGGTTGCAAAAACTGATCGGCCAAGTCGAGTCCATGGTTGCCGAATCCGGCGAAGCCGACGGGTTCGACCCGGCCAAATGGGTTGCCAATTGGCTGAACACGCCATGCCCGGCATTGGGCGGCGCCAAACCGGCGGAATACATGGATACTGCCGAAGGGCAGGCGTTGGCATCCAAACTCTTAAGCATGATGCAATCTGGAGCTTACGCTTGATTGTTTGGCGAATCGGAACGGACACCCCCGATTATGTAGCCGAGGACACCAGCGGCGTCGGAGCGAAAAAAACCGGCGGGCGCTGGAACAGAGCCGGGCACGCGGTAATTTACACTGCCGAATCCATCCCCCTGGCAGTGCTGGAAACCCTCATCCACCTGGGCGCAGGCAGCTTGCCGCTGAACCGCTACCTGGTTCGCTTCGACATACCGGATGCCGTTTGGCGGCAACGCGAGGAACTGACGCAACACACCGCCCCGGTGGGTTGGGACGCCTTACCTCCGGGAAAAACCAGCCTCGAATTTGGCGACGGCTGGCTTAAATCCGGTCGATCATCGCTTTTGGTTGTGCCTTCGGTGGTGGCGCCGGAGGCAAGCAACATCCTGATTAACCCGGCACACCCCGACATCAAAACAATCGTGGCAACCAAAGTCAGGAAATGGCTTTACGATGCGCGCATACATCGATAAAGCTATTGCCATTAAAATGGCATCCCATTATTTTTATTAGTGTCGGAAGAACGTGATATTTCATAAACCTAAGCCGGACGCGCCGGAATCAAAAAAATTTACCGCAGAGACGCAGAGGCGCAGAGAAACCACGGAATCTCCGCGTCTCTGCGGTAAATTTTTTGGCTCCGGCAATAGCCCGGCTTAGGATAAAGACAATTCAATACTACGCTTATCCATCGGGTGGAACCGGATACACCTTCGCAACCATGCCCGGTGCAAATGCCGCGCTGCCGGCTGGGGCGATTCCCGCATAGACTTCAAAGCCCTCGGGAGGAGGATCAAATTTGCTGGTATTCAAATTCAACTCGCCGACGTTGATTTCGTAGCCCATGCTGCCTGTTCCGCTCCACGGCGGCCAGGCGGTGACGGCGGGAATTCGCGAAATATCCACGGGTGTCCAGGCATAGCCGGTTTTGTTAAACCAGGCTCCCCGGTAGTGAGCGGCAATATAAAAATCTGCCGAATACATGCAGAGATTGCCATTATTGCCGCTGTCGTAACACTTGATCGGCAGTTCCCCCGGTTCGGGGGTGATGACTAGTTCAACCGTCCCGACAGGGTTGGTGGAGCATTGCGGAGAGGGGGGCTCGATTGCATCGCTTGCAGGAATGCCACAGGCCAACACCATTGCTGGCCGGATACATCCTTTACTGCGAACTTCGCCGCCGTTGCCGGATAGGCCGAGAGTAACGGTGCGAGCAACAGGCTGCATTTGATCAGTGACTTCAGCATTTGGCGCATTCTCCAATGAAGGCCAGCCCAACCTGCAACCGACCGGCGTCACCTAGCCAGGAATGGACGGGGCATCGACATCGGCCCCGTCCCGATTTCTAGCCGATGCCCTGGCTGGTCAGCCAACGTTCCGCGTCCAGCGCGGCCATGCAGCCGGTGCCGGCGGAGGTGATGGCTTGGCGGTAGTAGGGGTCCATCACGTCGCCGGCGGCGAAGATGCCCGCTACGCTGGTGTTGGTGCGGAAGGGTTTGGCGGGGACGATATAGCCCTGCGGGTTGAGTTCCACGATGTCTTTCAGGAAGTCCGTATTAGGCTTGTGGCCGATGGCGACGAACATGCCCTTCACCGGCATGGTGGATTCGGTGTTCTGCACCATGTCGCGGATGCGCAGCCCTTCCACCTGTTGCTCGCCCAGCACTTCCACCACGGTCTTGTTGAAGTGGAATTCGACCTTGGGGTTGTTGCGCACGCGGTCGCACATCACTTTGCTGCCGGTGAGGTCCGAGCTGATGTTGATGACATGCACACGGCTTGCGTAGTGGCTCAACTGCATCGCCTCTTCCAGCGCGGAATCGCCGCCGCCGATGACCGCGATGGGCTGGTTGCGGAAAATGGGCATGGGTCCGTCGCAGGTGGAGCAGGCGGAAACGCCGCCGCCGCTGCGCGCCAGGCGTTCTTCGTTGGGCACGCCCAGCCAGCGCGCGCGCGCGCCGGTCGCAACGATGACGGTGTGCGCCTTGATGACGTTGCCTTCCGAATCGGTAAGTTCGAACGGTTGTTTGGAGGCGTCGATTTTTTGCACATCCGCGCCGAATACGCGTGCGCCCCAGCGCACGGCCTGATCGCGCAGCTTGGTCATGAGTTCCGGCCCGGCGATGCCGGACGGCCAGCCGGGAAAATTTTCCACTTCGCCGGTCCACATCAATTGGCCGCCGGGTATCATGAATTTATCGCCTTCGCCCTCGAACACCAGCGGTTCGAGATTGGCGCGCGCGGCATAAATGGCGGCCGTCCAGCCGGCGGGGCCGGAGCCGATGATCACGACTTTTTCGGTGACGTTCGGGCGCAGTATCGGCGGTTTTACTTGCTCCGGCTGGCATGCGCCGAGTGCTGCCTTGATCTGGACCGTGAGTTCCCTGGCCTTGGCCAGATTGCAGTTGACGGCATGCAGGCTGCCCTGTCCGTCCAACACTACCGTGGTCGGCACATTGACGACGGCGAACATCTTGGCCAGGTCCGGGCGTTCGAGCGGATTGAATTTGTGGATGTCCAGCAGGTCTTCGGGAAATGCCTGGCGCACGGCATCCACTTCCTTGATCTGCTGGTACTTGCATACGACGCATTCCTTGGTGCTGAAATAAAGCAGGGTGGCTTTGCCGTTCCACACTTCCAGCGGCCATTTGCGGCCTTTGGTGCGCCACTTGACGATGCGCATCAGCATCCAGTTCCACAGGCCGATGGCGAGGGTGAAGGCGATCAGGATGCCGATGGCGGTAAGCAGGCGGGTCGTATCTATCATAATCATGTTCATGCTCCCGTCGCTCTATGTTGGGCGTTGAGAAAGCGGGTCAGGTGCAGATAAAGAAAGCATCCGACGCAGAAATGCGCCTGCAAGTTCAATTGCGCCAGGAAGACGACGATCCAGCATAAAACCCAGCCCACCATGGCGTAACCCTGAGACAAAAACGCGGCAGCCATGAAGAGGAAAATCACGCCGAGCAAATGGGCAAAACGATGCGGCGCCGGATCGTCCGGTCGCGGTTGCGGCTTTAACAAGCCCAGCGGTTTGACCACATGCTTGTAAAACAGCGTGAACGGCTGCCATTTGTGCATGACCAAGCCGATTCCCATGCATAGCGCGGTAAAAACCAGCGGCCAGTAAGAGTCGAAAATGAAACCGAGAACCGGCAGGCCGATAATGAATATTTGATTGACGGTCATGGCGCTCTGGTCGATGATGATTTGACCGCCTGCGCCGGGTTGGTTGGGTTGTGTCACCGCTAATTCCTTATATCGCCGATGCGGCGTAGCGGCGTCAGGACGGCGCCGCTACGCGCATGGTTTTGTTATCGAACGTGGGGGAACGCTCTAAGGTGATTTCCAGGAATAAACATACCAACTGGCTTGTCTTTTTGCTCATCCACTGCGTTGCAAAAATAGTTGCATAGCCCTGCTATGCGCCCATTTTTGCGCCTTGTGGCTGAGCAAAAATCCTGCGCCATTTGGCACGTTTATCCCCGGAAATCACCTTACGGCGCCTTGCCGCGCAGCACGTCCTGCAATACCGACGTCATCTGCTCGGCGAGGTTCCGGCTCATCATCACATGTATGCCTGCGGAGTCCGGCAGTTGCGGCGCCGGGTGTATCGGCGCCGTGCCGACCGCGCCGGACGGCAGCGCGGCGCCCGTGGGCAATTGTCCGACTGCCACGTTGGGGTCGCCGGCGATGGGGCCCGGCGGCGCCGCTACGGGTGCGGGCGGCGTTTCGATTGCCGAAGGCGCGGGTGGCGTGACGTTCACCGGCGCTAGCCCCGAAAGTGCGTTGGCATCATTGGCGTTCGTTTCCGCCACCCCCGTTGACACCGGCGTTGCCGGCATCTCGGTCGGATGCACGTCGGGAGAGGACGGCATGGCCGGGGAGACGCCGCTGGACGGATCCGGCTGGGTCGCTTCCGCCAGTTTCAAGCTTGGCATCGGCAGATGGCCGGGCTGAGTCAGAAACGACAAATCCAGCGACGGTGACGGGATCACCCCGTCCGGCAGCGGCGGCAAAGCCGTCGCGATGGGCGAAAACGCCGCGAACGGCACCTCTGCGCCCATCAGCGCCGTTTCGTCCGCGTCGGCGGGAGATGCCGACGGCGGCGCTTCGAACACTTTGAAAACCGGCGTGCCCAAGCCGTAGGCATATTCACCGAAATTCAGCGGATCGGCGAATAGCGCCTCACTTGAAGGCTCGACTAGGTTGCTCATGGGGGCGACCTCCTAAATCAAATGACGACTTCAGCCTTGCACAGAGCGCCGGCGGTGAGTACGGCCACGGCGGCGTACATGGTCATCAGATAAGACGCAACCGATTCGTCGGAAATGCCCATGAAATCCACGGTGATAAATGGGAAACGCGGGCTGCCTTCGGTGCCGGCGGCGTAGAGGCTGATCACGCCCTGCTTGTCCTCGCCCATGCGCAGCAGCAGGATGTTGGTCTTGCACTCGCCCACCTTGCGGTCCTGCAGTGCCTGGCCCTTGCCGTCGTAGAGATAGAGCTTGTTGGTCGGCACGAGAGGCAGGCCGCGCCAGCAGATGAAATGGCCGCCATTGAATTCCATGGTTTCCAGCGTCAGCCCCTTCTTGTTGCAGTCCTGCGCGAAAGCGGCAATGGCTTCGGGATGCATGACAAACACATCGGGCGATTTCCATACGCGGCTCAGCATTTCGTCCAGCAGATCCGGCGTCGGCCCGCCTTCGGATTTTACTTGCAGGCGCGGGGCGACATTGTTGACCAGACCCCAGTCCGGGTGATTGAAAATCAGGTTTTCCTTGCTCTCGTACATCCACTCGGCCGCCAGGCTCAACTGCATTTCGAGCTGGTTGTGGTGGGTGGAATACAGGGCCGGAATGCGGGTGTGCATTTTCGCCACGGTCTGTATCGTTTGCAGGTGAATTTCGCGCGGCGCTTCGTCGTAGGCCGCATAGCTGCTGTCCAGCGTGGAGCCTTCGTTGTGGGAATGGGTGATGTGCAGGTTCTGCGACGGCAGGTTGACGAGCGGAGCGCCTACGCTGCTTTGAATCGGCAGGAACGGCTCGGCGACCTTGTTAAGGCGATAAATACCGCCGGTGACCGGCACGCAGGCACGCTGCACCATCATTTGGCAAATCCAGCGCGGCGAGCGGCCTTCCCAGTAAGGACGCGATTTGTGCGAGCTGGACAGAACGAGTGCATTGGATTTTGGAAGCAATTTTTGTTCAGACATTAATCATCTCCTTTTGGTCAGGGGGTGGGTGGTGAATTTACTGGTTTCATGATAATACACAAATGTCGTATCATGAAAAAAAATTGCAGGAAGGCTCTCGCAGGCCAGCATACCCACCCAGAATATCAACAGGAAAATCAAAATAATGGCCTCCATAATTCAAGTAATCCGGCAAATTCTCGGCGCGGGAAAATCGCGCCAGCCGCCTCCCGAAACCAAGATTGAGGCCGCGCCTGAAAAGACGACGGAAGCAACGCCCGCAGCAGAAACGCTCCCCGTCGCGGAAACGCCTGAAGAACTCCTCCCCGCAGGCGCGCTCACCCTGGTGCATCCGGCCGTGCTCGACCACGCCCGCCGCTATCTGCAACAAATGCCCACGCCCAGCGCCGCCGAACGGATGCCGCGCGCACGCCTCCTGGTCTCCTTCATCGGGAAATACGGCCATACCGAATCCACGCTGTGGGACGCGATGGGGGAGCATAACGACGAAGTCATATCCACCGTGTTCGCGCAGGACACCCTGCTGCTGGAAAAGATTTTCGCGCACTCGCCCAACCTGTTGCGCAAGCTTTTCTGGTTGACGGATAGCTTCCTGCTATCGCTGTTTCGCCATGAGCCGCGCGTGCTGCATGCGTTGTTCGGGCACTCGCATTTCGTGCTGGAGCGCCTGTTGCAGCACTCCGACGCGTCACTCAGGCAATTGGCCGGCAAATCCAGCGACACCCTGTACCAGATATTCCGCCACGACGACCGCGTGGTCGAAAAGATTTGCAGCCCATCCGACAGCGTTATGGCGGAATTGCTCGCGCATGACGACCGCGTGCTGCAACGGGTGTTCGGCTATTCCAACGACTTCTACCTGATTAACCTCTTTTTCCACGACAACCGGTTCCTCACCGAATTGTTCAGGTGGCCGGGAGCGGCGCTCGACAGCCTCTTCCGTTGCGACGACTACATGCTGGAAAAGCTTTTCACGTTCGATACGGAACATATCCTGCCTTTCCTGCACGGCATCCGGGACAATCCCGCAATCATGGGCGAGCGCCGGCGCATCGCGGAAGAAATCGCCGGCCTGGAGCAACGGCTGCGCGGCGGCGCGGTTAACCCCAGCGAGGCGACGGGACGCATCGGCGATATTCTGGGGCGCGTCGCCGAACTGGACAAGCGCACGGCGCTGGCGCGTTTTCATGCCCATTACCGTCACGCCGACCCTTCCCTGGTCAGCCGCGTGTTCGAAGATGCGGATACGCTGGCCGTCGCGGCTGCTGCGGTTTCCATCGACACCTTCGACGACATGCTGGCATTGCCGCCGGACGTGCTGAAAGCCATCTTCGGCTTGCCCGCGCTCACTTTTCAGGCGCTGTTCGGGCAAGGCGACACGCTGCTCGGGTGGATATTCCTCTACCCGCCGTTCGTCACGCGCCGCCTGTTCGTGCGCTCGCCCGAACTGGTCGGCCAGCTTTTCGCAACACCCGAGCACATCCTGCGCAAACTGTTCGGGCATCACGACACCGTGCTGGAAAAATTGTTCGGGCATTCCAACGTCGTCCTCGGGCGAGTGCTCTCGCACCAGCTGGAAACGTTGGACTGGCTGTTCTCCCAATCGGATCGCGTGCTGTGGAATCTCTTCTGCCACTCCGAAGCCATGCTGGGCAAGATATTTGCCCTCGACGAGGGCGTGCTGGCGCTCACCCTGCTGTTCACCGCCGATGAAGCGCGGCTGCTGCAAATGCTGGCGCGGGGCGACGACGAACTCAAACAAATGTTCTCGCAACTCTACGTCGCGCCGGATGTGGACTTGACCGTCGCGGTGACGTCCGCCGACAGCCGGCGGCGACAGCGGGAGCGCATGGCCGTTCCCGCCGCAGGTGCTGCGGAGAGCGCCATCCTGCTGCAAGCAATGCAGCGCGAATCGGTGTCCGGCGCGGACCTCTTGGACCTGGTCTTTTCCCACTCGGACACCGTCTTGCAGGAAATGTTCGGCATGCCGAACACTACGCTTGCCGCCGTGCTGATGCTGCCGCCGGACGTGCTGCGCAAACTGTTCTGGTATCCCGACCGCACGCTTCACACCGTATTCGTGACCCACGACCCAATGGTGGAGCGCGCGTTCTTCGCGCTCTCCTCCCATACGCTGCGGCGTGTGCTGGCCTGCGCGGACGAAGTCATCGAACAAATGTTCAGCCATTCGGACCATGTGCTGCTGAAACTGTTCGATTGCCACGACGCCATCCTGATCAACCTGTTCTCGCATTCCGCCGACGTATTGCAGCGCATCTTCCGGCTGCCGGACCAGACCTTGCGCGAAGTCTTCCTCACCTCGAACACCATGCTGTGGGAAATGAGCCTGCGCTCGGACGACATCCTGGAACGCCTATTCTCCTGCCCGGAAGAAGCCATCGAAGCGCTGTTCCAGTGCGACAAGCCCCTGCTCGAAGACTTGTTCGCATGGGAAGACGACGTGCTCGCGGAAGTCATCAACTTCCTGGTGGCGCATCCCCACGGCGACGTGGCCGGCGCCGTGCGCCGCCTGCTGACCCAGACGCGCATCGTCGATCCCGAATACGCCGTGAAAGAAGACGAAGTGAAAGGCGCGCGCGCTCGCGAATTGATCGCCGCCCTGGGCAACGAAGCGCACAAGCAACCCTTCCTGCACTACTACGGCAAATACGCGGACATCCGCCCCGCCTTGATAGACTTGGTGTTCGAGCGCCCAGCCGCGCTCTACCGGCAATTGCTCGAATGCCGGACGGACACGGTCTGGCACCTGCTGTCGCTGCCGCCCAGCATATTACGCTCCTGCCTGCGGCAAGAAGGCGACGCGATGACTGCCGCACTCACCGCGCCCCAACCCATCGTGCGGCGCATGTTCGGCGCCTCGCCGCTGGTGATCCAAAGCCTGTTCGGCATGGAATCGAGCAACCTGCGCCTGCTGTTCGCCCATCGCGAGGGCGTCATCAACAGCCTGTTCGGCCACACCGACGCCGTGCTGGTGGCGCTGTTCAACAGCGACGGCATGTTCCTGAGAAACCTGTTCGGCAAAAGCGACGAAGTGCTGCGGCATCTCTTCGACCACGACACCGGCATACTGTGGAACCTGCTGCTGCACGACCCGGCGGTGATCTCCCGATTGTTCGAGGCCGACGAATACGCGCTCGCCAAACTGTTCACGGAAGAACGGCGAATACTGATGGAACTGTTTTCCGCCGACGACGACACGCTACGCGACTTCGTCGCCCTGGTGCTGCGCAACCCCGGCGCCAATTTCCGTTGCGCGGCGCAGGAAATAGGCGGCAAACGCACCATATTGCGACCGGATTGCTACGTGGAAGGGATGCGGTTGATGGAAGAACAGCAAAGTAAGGTGCAATAAGCGATAGCGTATTGCCGCCGGAATGCGCAAACGATGCGCTCCCAAGCGGAAGCCCACTGCCATTAAGTTAAGTTAGGAAAAATCCGTTCGCCCTGAAGCCCTGTCGAAGAGTGAACGGATTTTTCCTAACTTAAATGGCAGTGACGCTGGAGCGTGGGAACGATCAAGTTGCGATTTCAGGTGAAGGTCGCAATTTCTGATAAGAATTTTTCACGCGAAGACGCGAAGATGGAGCAGCAAAGCTAAGGTGTAGGATGTCGTCACCACCGGAATGCGCAAACAATGCGCTTCCAGGCGGAAACCACGTCCTACGAAGCCGGCAAAGGATCGAAATGATCAAAGAACACCAAATTTATCAAGCCATCCAACGTATCGTCTCCGTCGCCCAGCCGAGCCGGGTTATCCTGTTCGGCTCCTATGGCCGTGGCGAGGCGAACGAGGATTCCGACTTGGACCTATTGGTAGTCGAGTCCGAAGTTGTGGACAAGGGACGTGAAATGGCGCGGCTGCGTGCTGCGGTGGGGTTCATCGGCATCGGCGTGGATGTGCTGGTTTTTTCCGAGGCCGAGATCGAAAAAAAACGCGATTGGTGTACTAACCCCATCTACTGGGCGCTCAGGGAAGGTAAAGTTCTCTATGAAGCCAAGCACTGACGAGGCTAAGGAACTCCTCGAACTGGCGGAACGCGACAGATTGGCTTTCGAAGCGCTGGTGGCAAGTAAAGATATTCATATTTCCATGCCTCTTTTTCACGCCCAGCAATATGTCGAGAAAGTCATGAAAGCCATGCTGGTGACGCAAGGCGCAATATTCCGTCGCACCCACGATTTGCTTGAACTGGCGGAGTTGCTTCAACAGCCAAGTAGGGTGGGCACGTTTTTTGTGCCCACGCGGAAATTATCGCGTTGAACTCAGTCGGCTGAATCTCTATGCGGTAACCTCGCGCTACGTCATTGAAGACACCGAAGCGCTAACGCTAAGCGAAGGCGTTCAAGTTGTTAATGCCGTTCGACATTGGGTGACCGAGAACAACAGGGGACAGGCCACGGTTTATTAGTCAAAAAAACGTGGTCTGTCCTAGGCTGTCGAAATACAGCGTTTTTATCGAATTTTAGCTTCCCGGTTTTTGGATATACCAAGAAACGTCACGACCTACCTTATTTTTAATCCGTTCATCCTTCGACAGGCTCAGGAC
>JBAYVP010000163.1:0-10801 GCA_041674485.1 Sulfuricellaceae bacterium | reverse complement strand
GAATAATCCAGGGAAGTATGTATCTACCGCATACCCGACAGCCTAACGGCTCTTGTGCCCAAGCCGTAGGCTGTCGGGTATGGGTGCAAGGGCGGGTATTCAGACAACCATTACCGATATGCAACGTCCCTCACCCCAACCCCTCTCCCGCCTGCGGGAGAGGGGCTTTAATGAAAAAGGGCGCGCCAACGGCGCGCCCCAAAGTTTTCAATCCAGCGCCGGGCGCTTGCTGCGGACGATCTGGTAGGAGCGTCCGAGGTAGCCGAGCGGCACGCTCCAGACATGCACCAGGCGGGTGAAGGGGAATAGCAGGAACACCGTCATGCCGAAGAACAGATGCACCTTGAAGATGCCGTCCACGCTTTCCAGCAGCGCGGGATTGGGCGACAGGTAGACGATGCTCTGCACCCACTCCGTCAGGGCGATCATCACGCCGGGGTCGCCGTGGCTGGCGTGCCCGATGGATACCGGGATGGTGGACAGGCCGAGTATCAATGTCACCACCAGCCAGCTCAGGATGGGTTTGTCCATGCCGCGGCTGGTGGCCGAAATGCGCGGATTGAACATGCGCCGCTGCCACAGCATTAAGCCGCCGAGCAACCCCATGCCGCCGAAGATGGCGCCGGCGATGATGGCCATGTACTGGTGCTGCATGTCGGATACGCCCAGCGCCGCGAACCAGGAGTGCGGCGTCAGCAGCCCCACGGCATGGCCGAAGAATATGGCGATGACGCCGATGTGAAACAGGTTGCTCGACAGGCGCAGGTTGCCCTTGGAAAGCAATTGGCTGGAGTCGGCCTTCCAGGTGTATTGCTCCCGGTCGAAACGCAGCCAGCTTCCCAGCACGAATACGGTGAGGGCGATGTAGGGATAAGTGCCGAAGATGAAGTTGTTAAAGCTCATGATAATCTCCCGGATGTTCCGTTCATGGTGAGCACCGGCTCACCATGAACGGAATGTCATATTAAGCAGCGAGCCGCGTCAGGCTCGCCCGGTTTTCGATAATACGCACCAGCGGTGCATAGGGGCTGTTGGCTTTTTCCAGGTTGGTCGCAAGCACGGCGAACACCTTGACGGCGTCAGCCAGGAAGGCTTGCGCTTCGCTTTCCTCCTGATAGGCGACGAACTCCAGGATCAACGGCAGGTAGTCCGGCAACTCGTTGGTCGCCACTTCCACGCCATGATCCTTGTACAGTTCGGTCAGGTCGATCAGCGCCGGGCCGCGGTTCTTGTCGTCGCCGAACAGGTGATGCGTCAGGTGCAGGCTGTGTTGCGGCGTGAGGTCGAAGGTCTGCACGTATTCCGCCTGGATTTCCGTTAAGTTCCCGTTATCCAGCCGCGCCAGGAATTTCCGTAGCGCCGCGCGTTCCGCGTGGTTGATCTCCCGGCTGCCGTCCAACGCCAGCCCGACCTCCGGCAGGTTGTCGAGTAAATCCTGGTCGGGATAATCCAACAGCGCGGATAGTATTTTATAAACGCTCATGACATCCTCCTTAACGCTCGCCCGCGGACGGCGCGAGTTCCTTGGGTTCGTGGGTATCCTTGCGACGCCTTGGGAACAAGGTGATTTTGGAAATACCGCGCGAACTGTCGTTGCCGAAAGTGAAGCCGTTCTGCCCCTGGAAGCCGAAGGGGTCTTCCAGCCGTGTTTCCTCGTGGCCGGTGGGGATGACGAAACGGTCTTCGTAGTTGGCTATCGCCAGGTAGCGGTACATTTCCTTCGCCTGCTCCTCGGTGATGCCGGCGGCTTCGAGCGCGCGGGTGTCGGCCACGCCTTCGACATGCACCGAGCGCTGGTAGCTGCGCATCGCGATAAGGCGGTTCAAGGCGCGTTCTATCGGCGCTTCGTTGCCTGCGCAAAGCAGGTTGGCGAGGTAGCGGATAGGCAGGCGCATTGTGCCGGATAGCGGTATCGCGCCGTCCGGGCCGACCGGCAGGTTGCCCTGGTCGATTTGCGACTGCACCGGGGAGAGCGGCGGCACGTACCACACCATGGGCAGGGTGCGGAACTCGGGGTGCATCGGGAAGGCGATTTTCCAGTCGATCGCCATTTTGTAGATCGGCGATTTTTGCGCGGCGATTAGCCAATCCTCGGAGATGCCGTCCTTGCGCGCCTGGGCGATCACCGCCGGATCATTGGGGTCGAGGAAGATTTTGCACTGGGCTTCGTATAAATCCTTCTCGTTTTGCGTACCGGCCAGCGTCGCTATCTTGTCGGCGTCGTAGAGCATGATGCCGTTGTAGCGAATGCGCCCGACGCAGGATTCGGAGCACACCGTGGGCATGCCGGATTCGACGCGCGGATAACAGCCTATGCATTTTTCGGCCTTGCCGGATTCCCAGTTGTAATACACTTTCTTGTACGGGCAAGCGCTAACGCACATGCGCCAGCCGCGGCACTTGTCCTGGTCCACCAGCACGATGCCATCCTCTTCGCGCTTGTAGATTGAGCCAGACGGGCAGCCCGCCACACATGCGGGGTTTAGGCAGTGGTTGCAGATGCGCGGCAAATACATGTGGAAGGTGTTCTCGAACTGGCCGTACATCTCTTTCTGGATGTTGTCCATGTTCTTGTCCTTGCTGCGCTTGGAATATTCGCCCGCGAGGTCGTCCTCCCAGTTCGGACCCCAGGTGATTTTTTCCATTGAGCTGCCGTCGATCTGGGAAATCGGGCGCGCGGTCGGCGCCGCCTCGGACAGCGGCGCATTTTGCAGGCGCGCGTAGTTGTAGGTGAAAGGTTCGTAATAGTCGTCGATCTGCGGCATGTCCGGGTTGGCGAAGATGTTTAACAACTTCGAAGCCCGCCCGCCGGATTTCAACTCCAGCTTGCCGTCAACCAGCGTCCAGCCGCCATTCCACGTCTCCTGGTTTTCCCACTGCTTGGGGTAGCCGATGCCGGGCTTGGACTCGACGTTGTTGAACCAGACGTATTCCACGCCCTTGCGGTTGGTCCACACGTTCTTGCACGTCACCGAGCAGGTATGGCAGCCGATGCACTTGTCCAGATTGAAGACGAATGCGAATTGTGCTCTTACTTTCATGTTTGTCTCCTGTCCTGTGAGGAGTGAGGAGTGAGGAGTGAGGAGTAACCCCCATCCGCCACCTCCGCCACCTCACCCGTAAATGTGAGGAGTGAGGAGTTAGGAGTGAGGAGTAAACCCCCTCATCCGCCACCTCATCCGTAAATGTGAGGAGTGAGGAGTTAGGAGTGAGGAGTAACCACCCCGCTCCAGCGCTGGGTGAATCGAGGTTTTACTCCTCACTCCTCACCCCTAACTCCTCACTATACTTAGCGCTTGCCAACACCCGGCGGATTCAGCGCGGCTTCGCGTTCCGGGGTAAGCGGGCGCTCCAGCCAGTCCACGTCCTTGTCGGCGATCTTGTGCAATGCCACCATAGTGTCGCGCTGGCATCCCACGGTGCCGTAATAATTGAAGCCGTAAGACAACTGGGCGTAGCCGCCTATCATATTGGTCGGCTTGATAATCACGCGCGTCACCGAATTCAGGATGCCGCCGCGCTTGCCGGTGGAAGGCGAACCCGGCACGTTCACGTTCTTTTCCTGGGCGTGGTACATCATCGCCATGCCGCGCGGCACCCGTTGCGAGACTACCGCGCGCGCCACGGTCGTTCCGTTGTGGTTGACCGCTTCCACCCAGTCGTTGTCTTCAATGCCGACCGCCTTCGCATCGGTTTCGGACACCCAGATGTATGGCCCGCCGCGAAACAGCGTCAACATGCGCAGGTTGTCCTGGTAAGAAGAGTGAATGCCCCATTTGGAATGCGGCGTGATCCAGTTCAGCTTGAGGTGCTGCTTCTTGGTCACGGCTGCGGGCAAGGCGTCCAGTTCGCCCAGGTCCACCATCGGTTTATAGGCGCAGAAGCCTTCGCCGAAATCCAGCATCCACTCGTGATCCTGGTAAAAATGGGCGCGTCCGGTCAACGTGCGGAACGGAATGTACTCGTGAATGTTGGTGTAGCCGGCGGTGTAGGACACCTTCTCCGACTCAATCCCCGACCAAGTCGGCGCGGTGATGATTTTGCGCGGCTGCACCTGGATGTCGCGGAAGGTGAACTTATCCTCATGGCGTCCGGCATACAGGTGATGGTGGTCGATGCCGGTTTTCTTGGACATTGCATTCCATGCCTTGTGCGCCACTTCGCCGTTGGTTTCCGGCGCCATGCGCATCACCGCGTCGCACACGAAAATGTCTTCTTCCAGCGAAGGCATGCCGCAGGAAACGCCGGGTTCTTTAACGGTAAAGTTGCACTTCTTCAGTTCTTCGTATTCCTGGTCGGTGTTCCAGTCCACGCCCTTGATGTTGTTGCCCAGCTTAGTCATCAATGGCCCGAGCGCGATGAACTTGCGGTAGGTGTCGCCGTAATTGCGCTCGACCAGCTTGATAATCGCCATGGTCTTGCCGGGGATCGGGTCGCATTCGCCTTTTTTCCAGTCCTTAACCTGGCCGAAGGGTTGCGCCAGCTCGGCGGCTGAATCGTGCTGCATTGGCAGCGCGACGACTTCCTTTTTAGTGCCGAGGTGTTTTTCGGCCAGGGTTGAGAAGTTTTTCGCGATGGATTTGAATATCTGCCAGTCGGACTTGGATTCCCAGCCCGGCGACACCGCTTCCGACAGCGGATGGATGAAGGGGTGCATGTCGGTGGTGTTAAGGTCGTTTTTCTCATACCAGGTCGCGGTTGGCAGCACGATGTCGGAATACGCGCCGGTGGAGTTCAGGCGGAAATTGATGTCCACCATCAGGTCCAGTTTGCCTATCGGCGCGTTCTCATGCCATTTGACTTCCCGGTTGTCGCGCCCCGCGCCGCTTTCCTGCAACACGCCGTTTTGCGCGCCCAGCAGGTGCTTGAGGAAATATTCGTGCCCCTTGGCGGAAGAACCGAGCAAGTTGGCGCGCCACACAAAGAGGTTGCGCGGCCAGTTGACCGGGTTGTCCGGGTCGGCGTAAGCCACATCCAGCGCGCCGGATTTCATCTGCCCGGCAACGTATTGGGAAACGGACGGCTCGTCGGTGGCGCCGCTTTTGAACGCTTCCTCGGCCAGTTCGATAGGGTTGCGGTTAAAGTTCGGCATGGACGGCAGCCAGCCCATGCGTGTCGCCGCGACATTGTAATCGGCCAGCGAATTGCCCTTGTTTTTGCCCGTGCCCGCAGGCGACAGCAGGCCGTCGGCCTTGAGGGTTTCGTAGCGCCACTGGTCGGTGTGGAAATACCAGTAAGACGTAGAGTTGGTGTGGCGCGGCGGACGGTGCCAGTCGAGTGCGAACGCAATCGGCGCCCAGCCGGCCTGCGGGCGGAGTTTTTCCTGGCCGACATAGTGCGCCCAGCCGCCGCCCGATTGGCCGACGCAACCGCACATGTGCAGCAAGTTCATGATGGAGCGGTAGGCCAGATCGTTGTGATACCAGTGGTTGATCGCAGCACCCATGATGACCATGGATTTGCCCATGGTCTTGGAAGCGTTGTAGGCGAATTCGCGCCCGGTGCGCTCGATGTCGGCGGCCTTAACGTTGGTTACTTTGGCGGCCCAGGCCGGGGTGTAGGCGACATTGGCGTCGTTGTAGCTCTGCGCGACGTTCGCGCCGCCCAAGCCCCGGTCTATGCCGTATTGCGCGATTTGCAAGTCGAATACGGAGGCGACCAGGCTCTCCTCGCCGCTCGCCAGCTTGACCTTGCGCACCGGCACATTGCGATAGAGCAAGTCGCCTTCGCCCGGTTCGAAGTGCGGGAAAGCGACGGAAACCACTTCGTCGCGGGACGCGATGCAGGTCAACTCGGCCTGGATTTCCTGCTGGTTGGCGGCGTTCTTCGGCAGCAGATTCCACTTGCCTTCCTCGCCCCAACGGAAACCGATGGAGCCGTTGGGTGCGACGAAGGATTTGCTTTTCTCGTCATAGACGATGGTCTTCCAGTCCGGGTTGTTGGTTTCGCCCAGGTTCCCGTTAAAATCGGAAGCGCGCAAATTGCGGTCGGAAACATAACCCTCGCCATGCTTCCTGAGCAGCACCTGCATCGGCAGGTCGGTGTACTGGCGGGCGTAGGTCTGGAAATACGGGTCTTGCTTGTCAATGTAAAACTCTTTCAGCGCAACATGCCCCATCGCCAGAAAGGCGGCTGCGTCCGTGCCCTGGCGGATCGGCATCCACAGGTCGGAAAATTTGCAGAACTCGGCATAGTCGGGCGCCATCGACACGATTTTGGCGCCCTTGTAGCGCACCTCGGCGGCGAAGTGCGCGTCCGGCGTGCGGGTCATCGGCAGGTTGGCGCCGGTGATGATGATGTAGGTGGAGTTGTACCAGTCGGCGGCTTCCGGCACATCGGTCTGCTCGCCCCAGGTCTGCGGGGAAGCTGCGGGCAGGTCGCAATACCAGTCGTAGAAAGAGCCGCAAGCGCCGCCGATCAACGACATATAGCGCGAGCCGGCGGCATAGGAAATCATCGACATCGCAGGAATGGGCGAGAAACCGAAAATCCGGTCCGGCCCCCATTTCTGGATGGTATGCACATTCGCTGCGGCGATAATCTCGTTCACCTCATCCCAGGAAGCGCGCACGAAGCCGCCGAGGCCGCGCACGGCGGTGTACGACTGGCGTTTTTTCCCGTCGGCCTGAATCGCGCGCCAGGCTTCCACCGGGTCCTTGCCGCTCTTGCGCTCAGTGCGGTAGAGATCGAGCAGGCGAGCGCGAATCAGCGGATGCTTCACCCGGTGCGGGCTGTACAAATACCAGGAAAACGACGCCCCGCGCTGGCAGCCGCGCGGCTCGTGGTTGGGCATATCCTCGCGGGTGCGCGGATAGTCGGTTTGCTGCATTTCGAACGACACCAGGCCGTTCTTAACGAATATCTTCCAGCTACAGCCGCCGGTGCAGTTCACGCCATGGGTGGAACGCACCACCTTATCGTGCTGCCAGCGGTGCCGGTAAACATCTTCCCACTGGCGATCCTCGTTGGTGACGATGCCGTGGTCGTTGGAAAAGGTCTCCTTGACCTTGTCGAAAAATTTCAGACGATCGAGAAAGTGACTCATTGGGTTTAGCTCCTAAAATAGTGAGGGGTGAGGAGTGAGGAGTGAGGAGTCGAGGGGCGAAGGAGCAGAGGAGGGTTTGCTCCTCACTCTTTACTCCTCACTCCTCACTGCCAATCCATCACGGATTCTTAATCTCTGCGCCGGGACGCAGGTAAAACCACCAGTTGAGAATCAGGCACAGCGCATAGAAAATCGCGAAGCCATACATCGCGTTTTGCGGCGTGCCGGCCTTGATTTGCGCGCCGATCACCACCGGAGCGATAAAGGAGCCGTAAGCGGCGACGGCGGATGTCCAGCCCAACACCGGGCCGGCCTGCACGCGGTCGAAAATCACGCCCACGGTGCGGAAGGTGGAACCGTTGCCGACCCCGGAGGCGGCGAACAACACCGCGAAAATCAGCATGAATACGCCGAAATACTGTTCCGGCGTGGCGGAGCTATAGGCCAGCATCATCACATAACCGGCAGCGCCCGAGGCCACCACCATCACCACGGAGATAATCTGGGTGACGATGGAACCGCCCACCTTGTCGGAAATCCAGCCGCCCACCGGACGAATCAGCGCGCCGATGAACGGGCCGATCCAAGCGTATTGCAACGCGGATGGCGCATTGGGGTTCTTGAGGGTGTGGGTCATCAAGCCGGTCACCGGATCCGGCACATGGCTAACGCCGAAAATCACCGTAATGGCAAGCGGCACCGCCGCCGAGAAGCCGATGAACGAACCGAAGGTCAGCACATACAGCACCGTCATCGACCAGGTGTGCTTATTGCCGAAAATCGCGAACTGCTTGGCGATATTCGCCTTCATTTCACCGAAGGCGGCCAGCTTCATCACGAACAGCGTGGCGACCATGATGAGCGGCAGCGCCACCCACATATTGAGCAGCCCCAGCCCGGTCGGCGCGGGCAGGTACAGATACAGCCCCAACCCAGCCGTCAGAAAAGCCAGCGCATACAGCCACAGTATCTTGATGAAGGCCGAAATCGTCGAGCCGATGTTGGGAGAAATCGGCTTCAGATTGTTCATGCCGAAAAAGCCGAAAAAGGCCAAGGGAATAAGCGCCAGCAACCAGACGAAACCGGCATTCTGGATAAAGGTGGGCGTGCCCGCCTTGATCTTGCCGAGAATCCAGCCGCTATCCTTCACCAACGTCATCGGGTCACCGCCCAGCGCGCCGAATATCCCGGCTGTCATCACCAGCGGAATCAGGATTTGCATAGTGGTCACGCCAAAATTGCCCAGGCCGGCATTGAGGCCGAGCGCGGTGCCTTGCAGACGTTTAGGGAAGAAAGTGCTGATGTTGGACATCGAACAGGCAAAATTGCCGCCGCCGATACCGGAAAGCAACGCCAGCAATTGGAACACCCACAGCGGCGTGGTTTTATCCTGTAGCGCGATGCCGGTGCCTATGGCCGGAATCATCAGCAGCGCGGTGGTCAGGAAAATCGTGTTGCGTCCCCCGGCGATGCGGATGAAAAAAGATGCCGGTATGCGCAATGTCGCGCCGGCCAAACCGGCTATCGCCGTTATCGTAAACATTTGCTCGGGTTTGAAGGGAAAGCCCAAGTTCAACATCTGCACCGTGATAATGCCCCACATCATCCAGACGGCGAAACCCAGCAGCAGGCTTGGTATCGAAATCCACAAATTGCGGTTGGCAATTTTCTTGCCGGTGGATTCCCAGAACTTCTCGTCCTCCACGTCCCATTTTTCAATATTGGCCATGCCTATCTCCTCGTTTGAAATTTACTGCTGGTTATTATTTGAAACAACGCAACCACTCAACCTAAAAACTGCATTTGCTTAACCGCAGAGACGCAGAGACGCGGAGAGATAAATGAGTTACAACAATTTTCCGCCTCACCAAATGGGTGATGTCGCACGATAGCATAACTCATTGTTTTTTTCTCAGCGACTCTGCGTCTCTGCGGTGAAAAAGGTTTTGTCTTTATGGGTTGCCGCCATGAGCTGAGTAGATACGAAACAACATTTCCATTACTCCATAGGATCGGGGCGCTTGATATGGCGACCCGCTTCCCGTTTCGCATCCAGCGGACGCACTTCAGTCCAGTACATCCACATCAGGGAAACCCACACCACCCCGAACATCAGCATGAAGGCGGAAGAACGGATGCCCGTCAGATCCACCAGCGCGCCAAACATAATGGGCATCACGAAACCGCCCAACCCGCCCGCCAAGCCCACCACGCCGGACACCACGCCAATATTGTGGGGATAATCATCGGAAATGTACTTGAACACCGACGCCTTGCCTATCGCGAACGCGATGCCCAGCGTGAACATGACGATAGTGAACACGGTCGGGTGTAGCCCCACATGAAACGTAACGGGACCGCTCACAGTCTTGATGGTGAATTCGGTTTGCGGGTAGGACAGGAAGAACAGGCACACCAGCGCCACCCACAGCACCCACCAAGTGATGGTGTGGGCGCCATACTTATCGGAGAAATAGCCGCCCACCGCGCGCAGCACGCCGCCGGGCACGCTGAATGCCGCCGCCAGCAGCGCTGCCGTCTTGAGGTCGAAATCGTATTCGGAAACGTAGTACTTGGTCATCCACAAGGCCAGCGCCACATAGCCACCGAACACGATGGAATAATACTGGCTCAGTTTCCACACCTTGGGGTCCTTGAACGCGGCAAGCTGCTCGCGGAGCGTCACACTCTTGGGCACCACATGATTCGGATCGGAAAAACTGAACATCCAGAACAGAATCGCGGTGACCAGCATCAGCACCGCATACATCTGCGGCACCATCGCCCAGCCGTAAGCCACCACGATGCTCGGCGCAACCAGCTTGGTAATCGCAGCGCCAGTGTTGCCCGCGCCGAAAATGCCCATCGCAAAGCCCTGCTTATTTTTGGGGAACCAGCGCGCGCAATAGGAAATCCCCACGGTAAAGGAACCGCCCGCGACGCCGACGAACAACCCGGTCACCAGAAATTGCCAAAATTCGGTAGCGCGGGAAATCATCCAGATCGGGAAAACGGTGGACAACATCAGAATGAAAAACACAATGCGCCCGCCGAATTTATCGGTCCACATGCCCAGCGGCACGCGTATCAGCGACCCGGTGAGCACCGGCATCGCCACCAGCACGCCAAATTCGGTTTCGTTAAGCCCCAGAGTCTTCTTGATCGGGATGCCAATCACGGCGAACATCATCCAAATCATGAAACAAACCGTGAACGCAATCGTGCTTGCCGTCACCACCGACCATGCCTTGTATTTCTGTGTAGCCATGCGCCCTCTCCCTAGGCTGACCAACCCTTCAGTCACGCTGCCAGAATACCCCGATGCTACGGCGACGCCCATTCATCGGAAGGACAACCGGGGCAAAGCAAAAGGAGGGGGGAGATTGGCGATGAGAACTAGTCACTCGGCTGGAGTGCGTAGCTCTTTGGGGGGATGGGGGATGGGTAAGGGGTAATGGGTGAAGGGTGATGGGTGATGGGTTTGATCGTTCCCACGCTCCGGCGTGGGAATGCAGCCAGGGACGCTCCGCGTCCCGATATAGAAAATGATGCAGCACCGTAGGATGTGCCGACGCTAGGAGGCGCATCGTTCGCGCATCCCGGCTGCAATACGCGACCGATGCGCCTCGTCCCTCGGTAGCTGTCAAGCTAGTTGTCGCCTAAATGGTTTCAATCAAGCTGTATTTTTATCCCTTTGTTCTCCTCCTTTTGAGTGATTTTTTCAGTGACGCGTTGATCGGGATTCAGGTACACGAT
>JBAYVP010000162.1:0-10803 GCA_041674485.1 Sulfuricellaceae bacterium | reverse complement strand
GGGCGGTGAGTTTGAAATACGTGCCGACGGCGATGCTTTCGCGCCAGGTCGGAGTGGTGCGCGGAACATGCTTGATCTTGAATTTGCCGGGTCAGCCCAAGGCGATCAAGGAAACGCTGGACGGCGTTTTTGCCGCCGTGCCCTACTGCATCGACCTGATCGGCGGACCTTATCTGGAAACCAACGAGGAAGCGGTCAAGGCGTTTCGCCCGAAATCCGCTATCCGGGCTAAAACTACGCTTCCGGCCAGTTCTTGATGTAGCCTTTCAGCAACTTGTTCTCGAACTCGGCCTCGCTCAACGCGGTTCTCGCCACGTCGAAAAACGAGATGATGCCGACCAGGCCTTTTTCATCCGCCACCGGCAGGTGGTTGGTGTGGCTGTCGATCATCTTGCGCCGTGCCAGATCGACCGGATCATCGGGGTGACCAACCACCGGATTGTCGGACATGACATCGCTCACCCGTGTGCCGCACACGTCGCAGCCGGATTTGCTCAAACCGCGCACCACGCAACGGTCGGTGAGCAGGCCGACCATTTTGTCGCCGTCCATCACCACCAGCGAACCGATATCGTGCTCGGTCATCAGGGCGACGGCCTCGTGGATGTAACGTTCGGGAGCGATGCTGTAGATTTTGCCGCTTTTTTTCGATGCCAGAATTTCACGAATGATCATAATATGTTCTTCCAAGTATTTTCAAAACAACATGCCGAATATTACGCCAAGAAGCGAATAATCGCCATGGGCAAGCCGATCAAATAAAACAACGCGGATCATTTTCAGGATTAACGCGGCTCCGCGTCGGGTACAAACTTCAGCACGTTGCCGTTGATGCAATAGCGTTTGAAGGTCGGCGCGGGGCCGTCGTCGAATACGTGGCCGAGGTGGATGCCGGAACTGGCGCTGCGCACTTCGGTGCGTTTCATGCCGTGGCTTACGTCTTCATGCAGCGTAACCGCGCCTTCCAGCGGGCTGAAGAAACTTGGCCAGCCGGAGCCGCTTTCATATTTGCGGTCGCTGCGAAAAAGCGCCACGCCCGTAATCGGATCGACGAAATTCCCCGGACGCTTTTCATCCAGGTGCGAGCCGCTGTAAGCGCGCTCGGTGCCTTGCTCGAAGGCGATTTTCTGCTGTTCCGGCGTGAGCAGGCGAAACCCCAGCCATTGCCAGAAACGCGATTTTTCGCCGTTGTAGCCGGTGTAGCGCGACACTTCCCTGCCTTTCTCAAACAGCACGATGGTGGGGGTGGCGAACAAGGCTTTTTCCAGTTGCCAACCGCTTGGGGCATTGGTGTTTAGCGTTCTTGCCACGGCAATTTCCGATTGCCAGTGGTCGAGCACATCGGCCTTAAATTTCCTGCAAAACGCGCAGTCCCCGGCTTCGAACACGACCAGTTGGCGGTTGAAATCGAGCGCCTTGCCATCCAGTTGCCGTGCAGCCGGGGCTGGCTGGCTAGCCTGATTTGCCCTGAGATACGCCACGCCCACACCGCCCAGGCCGCAATAGCCGTTGGGGTGTTTCTTGAGATAGTCCTGATGGTAATCTTCCGCCGAATGGTAATTATTCAGCGCGGCGATCTCGGTCGTGATTTTCCCTAACCCGTGTTGCGCAAGGGCTTGCTGGTATATCGCCTGGGTTTTCAACGCAACTTGTCTTTGCGCTTCGTTGTGCGTATAGATGGCGCTGCGGTAATTGGTGCCGACATCGTTGCCCTGGCGGTCGCCCTGGGTCGGGTCATGGCTTTCCCAAAATTTGATTAATAAGGTTTCCAGATCGACTTTCTGCGGTTCGAAAGTCACCTTCACCACCTCGGCGTGGTTGCGCTTAGTCGATTTCCCCGAACGCAAGGCTTGCTCGTGCGCCAGAATTGATTCGTAGCGCGCCTCGATTTCACCGTTCGAATAACCGCTTTCGACATCCACCACGCCCGGTATCTCGGACATGCGCTTTTCCGCGCCCCAGAAACAGCCCATGCCCAGCACGATGGAATCATGTTGCACACCGCTACCGACGGCGGTTTTTGCAGCCTGGGCAGCAGGGTTGTCCTGGGCGCAAGCGCCGGATAAGAAACTCATGATAAAACCCAAAAATAAGACTTGAAAGGATCGATTGTAAACCATGTGCGTCTCCTCCGTGAGGGGGTGTAATGCCCGTTTCAATAGTGCCGCGCCCGCGATACGGCGACGCTGCACACCGTTTCGTTGCCTGCCAGTATATACAGCGCTTTCAATCAAGAATAGCCACAAAAAACCTCAAGCCAATGGCGGTTGATATGCGCAATACATCAACAACCAACACTCGGTGAAACCGCTGTAGCTCAATGTGGAATTGCGTGGGTAAAACCACCCGGGCTTGCCATCTTGCTCCGTTCGTCCTGAGCTTGGCCTGCCCTGAGCTTCGTCGAAGGGTCGAAGGATGAACGGAGCAAGATGGCAAGCCCGCCGTAGGCAAAACTGATGAAATAAAATCCGTTCATCCTTCGATCCTTCGGCGAAGCTCAGGACAGGCGAGGCTCAGGACGAACGGATTTTATTTCATCAGGCTGTCTGTGTCGGCTCGTGCAATGTTTGGGTTTGCATCGTTAAATACAGCGTTTTCAATAATAGTTGCAATAAGCCTCAAGCCAATGGTGGTGGATAAGCACAATACATCAACCAATAACACGGTGAAACCGCTGTAAGCGCGTTGACAAGGCATAACCAAGGATAGATTCGCCACTTGAACCAAGGTTCCCAACACCTCAGATTACAGCCGATGCGGTCGAGAGAATGGAAGCCATGCGTTCTTTCCACTATAATGCTGTTTTCCCGTAGGCGGGAGGCCGTGGGGTTTCGCGCCGAAATCCAGAAATGCTGACCTTAAGGTTAACTTGCGTCGTGTGCGCCAATTTAAAAATCCCATTTTTTTCAATGGGATGGCTTTGAAGTTGACATGTGGCGTCGAATTTCAGGTTCTGTGCGCACCCGGTTTTGCGCAACAAATGCCCAAGTGGTGGAATTGGTAGACACACCAGATTTAGGTTCTGGCGCCGCGAGGCGTGGGGGTTCGAGTCCCTTCTTGGGCACCAAATTAATACCTTCTCGCGGGAGGAATTATACTTTGCGCGGCCACAATTTGCGGATTTAGCCGCGTCTCGCGGGGTGCGATTGCTGCGCAAATTGCTTGCGTGGCATTACCACACAAGCAATTTGCAACGCGGAAGCCGCGCCCGCGAGACGATGGATAAATGCGCAAATCGTGGTCGCGCAAAGTATATTTGGTTGGATTGCCCCTTCGTGGGCGCACTGCCGCGTTGCAAATTGCTTGCGTGAGAAAACCCGCGCGGGGCAATTTGCACCTTGCATTGCATCCCGCGAAGGAACAATCCAATCCGGACAATTTTCTCCCGCGAGAAGGCATAGTAATCTTTTAGTAACTTCAAGGAATGTGAAATGCAAACTGAAAATGTGAGTTCGCTGGAGCGGCGTTTGGATTTGGCTGTGCCACTGGCGCAATTCGAGGCGGAGGTGGCGAAGCGCATTCAAGGGATGGCGCGCAAGGTGAAAATGGCCGGTTTCCGCCCCGGCAAGGTGCCGGTAAGGGTGGTGGAACAGCAACATGGTCAGGAAGTGCGTCAGGAAGTGCTAAGCGAAGCCATATCGCAGCGCTTCGCCCAGGCGATCAAGGAGTTGGAACTGAATGTGGCGGGTTATCCCCGGATCGAACCGAAGCCGGCTGAAGAAGGCGGTTCGGACATGGTGTTCAGCGCGGTTTTTGAAGTGTATCCCGAGGTGGTGATGGATGACATCACCGAGGTGACGCTGGAGCGCCCGGAAGTAGTCGTATCCGATGAAAATGTCGATAAAACCATCGAAATCCTGCGCAAGCAGCGGGTGATCTATACGCCTGTGGAACGCGCCGCGGCAGAGGGCGACCAGGTGAACATCGATTATCACGGCACATTGGACGGCGTGGAATTCAAGGGCGGCCAAGCCAAGGGTTACACGCTGGTGGTGGGCGAAGGCCACGCGCTGAAGGATTTCGAGACGGCCATCGTCGGCATGACCGCAGGGGAGAGCAAAACGTTCGGCATGACTTTCCCCGAGGATTATCATTCCAAGGACCTGGCCGGTAAGCTGGTTAATTTCGATATCAAGCTGAATCGCGTGGCGGAAGCGGTATTGCCGACGTTGGATGCGGATTTCGCCAAGAGCCTGGGGATAGAAGACGGCGATTTGGACAAAATGCGCGCCGAGATCAGAAAAAACGTCGAGCGCGAGGTGAAGCGGCGCATTCAGGCGCAGCTCAAGGAAACGGCGATGCAGGTGCTGGTGGGCGCGGCCTCGTTCGATTTGCCGCGCGCGTTGATCGAGATGGAAATCGAACGTTTGCGGCGCATTGCCATTGAGGATATGAAATCGCGCGGCATGAAAATGCCGGAATCGTCCTTTCCCCCGTCGATGTACGTGGATCAGGCGCAACAGCGGGTGCGGCTCGGTTTGCTGCTGGCCGCAGTGGTGCAAGCCAACCGGTTGACGCCGGACCCCGAGCATGTGCGCATGTTGATCAACGAATATGCGGAAAGCTACGAACAGCCGGAAGCAATCGTGGCGTGGTATTACGCTTCGCCGGAACGTTTGTCGGAGGTGGAATCCATAGCCTTGGAAGAGAGTGTGGTAAACTGGGTGCTGGGACGCGCCAGGGTTATCGACAAGGTGGTCAGTTTCGATGAATTGATGGGGAATGTCTAAGACAATGAGAAACGATAGCGTCCGGGAGCCGCAAAGCCTCGGCCTGGTGCCCATGGTGGTGGAGCAGAGCGGGCGCGGCGAACGCGCCTATGACATTTTCTCGCGCCTGCTCAAGGATCGCGTGATTTTTCTGGTGGGTCCGGTCAACGACGACAGCGCCAATCTGGTGGTGGCGCAACTGCTCTTTCTCGAATCGGAAAACCCGGACAAAGATGTTTTTCTCTACATCAATTCGCCGGGCGGCTCGGTGACGGCGGGCATGGCGATCTACGACACCATGCAGTTCATCAAACCCGACGTGAGCACGCTGTGCATCGGTCAGGCGGCGAGCATGGGGGCGTTTTTGCTGGCGTCGGGCGCAGCCGGCAAGCGGATTTGCCTGCCCAATTCCCGCGTCATGATCCACCAGCCGTCGGGCGGTTTTCAGGGGCAGGCGTCGGACATAGAAATCCACGCCAAGGAAATCCTCTACTTGCGCGAACGTCTCAACAAAATGCTGGCCGGGCATACCGGCCAGACGGTTGAAACGATAGAGCGGGACAGCGACCGCGACAATTTCATGAGCGCGGACGAAGCGGTGAAATACGGCCTGGTGGACAAGGTGCTCGGCAACCGCGCCGATGCTGCGAAATAACAATGGGAAAGAAATACAATGGCAGATAAACCGGGAGCCGATAAATTGCTTTATTGCTCGTTTTGCGGCAAGAGCCAGCACGAAGTGCGCAAGCTGATAGCGGGTCCGTCGGTGTTCATTTGCGATGAATGCGTCGGCTTGTGCAACGACATCATTCGCGACGAAATCCGCTCCGACAACACCAAAGCGCCGACTGCCGATTTGCCGGTTCCGCATGAAATATGCGGCCTGCTGGACGAATATGTAATCGGCCAGCCGCTCGCCAAGAGAGCCTTGTCGGTCGCGGTGTACAACCACTACAAACGCTTGCACAACGTTTCCAAGGACAAGGACGATGTCGAACTGTCCAAGAGCAACATCCTGCTGATTGGCCCGACCGGCTCCGGCAAGACGTTGCTGGCGCAGACATTGGCGCGCATGCTCAACGTGCCTTTCGTGATGGCCGACGCCACCACGCTGACCGAGGCCGGTTACGTCGGCGAAGATGTCGAGAACATCATCCAGAAGCTGTTGCAAAAATGCGACTACGATATCGACAAGGCGCAGCACGGCATCGTTTACGTCGATGAAATCGACAAGATTTCGCGCAAATCGGACAACCCCTCGATCACCCGCGACGTTTCCGGCGAAGGCGTGCAGCAGGCCTTGCTCAAACTGATCGAGGGCACGATAGCGTCGGTGCCGCCGCAGGGCGGGCGCAAGCATCCCAACCAGGATTTCGTCCAGGTGGACACCACCAACATCCTGTTCATCTGCGGCGGCGCGTTCAGCGGCCTGGAAAAAGTCATCCGCAGCCGCTCGGAAAAAGGCGGCATCGGTTTTTCCGCCGACGTGAAAAGCAAGGACGACCGCAAGGCGCTCGGCGTGGTGCTGCGCGATGTCGAGCCGGAAGACCTGATCAAATACGGACTGATCCCCGAATTCGTCGGACGCCTGCCGATAGTGGCGACCCTGGAGGATTTGGACGAAGGGGCGCTGGTGCGCATCCTGACCGAACCGAAAAATGCGCTGACCAAGCAATACCAAAAGCTGTTTTCCATGGAAGGCGTCGATCTCGAATTCCGCGAGCCGGCGCTGGCGGCCATCGCCAAGAAGGCATTGGCGCGCAAGACCGGCGCGCGCGGGCTGCGCTCCATCATGGAACACGCATTGCTGGACACCATGTTCGATCTGCCCTCGCTGGACAACGTGACCAAAGCCGTGGTTGACGAGGGTGTGGTCAACGGCGACGGCAAACCCCTGCTGATATATTCCGACCCGGCGCGCCTGGTCGGCTCCGCCTGATACGCCGCGCGCCTATCCCAGGGTTTCGTCGTGTTGAGGAACGAAGCGCAACAGAGCAGGGTAAATTTGTTCTCGGAAAAATGTAGGGTGGATAAGCGCGAGCCGCATCCACCTTTCTACGCCGATTCGGTGGATGCGGCTCGCGCTTATCCACCCTACGGCTTGCCCGAGATTCATGAATGCTAGGCATCATTGATTTTCATCATGAATTTCTGAGAACAAATTTACCCTGGCAACAGAGCCTTGCCTGTTGCGCTTTATGCCCATGGATGGTGACATGCCGCCCCCCTCGCTTCGCTCTCCCCGCAGGCGGGAGAGGGGTTGGGGTGAGGGTGTTTGCGCATAGGCAACGCTTGCCTGTACGCAAACACCCTCATCCCCGGCCCTTCTCCCGCCTGCGGGAGAAGGGAGCAAGCTCGCTGAGAGATACAAAGGCTGTAACTATCAGATGTTGAAAACGCTGTAACCAGCCTTGATTTGCGGCAGTTCACCCCCAACTGCGCAGTATATAATTTGCTTCTAGGTGACCCTACATGACCTCGCATCCCGATTTTCTGGATGAACAAATGTTATTGCCGCTTTTGCCTTTGCGCGATGTTGTCGTATTTCCCAATATGGTGATTCCGCTCTTCGTCGGGCGTCCGAAATCCATCAAAGCGCTCGAAACCGCGATGGAAACGGGCAAGCGCATCATGCTGGCGGCGCAGAAATCGGCGGCCAAGGACGACCCCACGCCGGAGGATGTGTATCTGGTGGGCTGCATCGCCACCATCCTGCAAATGCTGAAACTGCCGGACGGCACGGTGAAAGTGCTGGTGGAAGGCAACCAGCGCGCAGTCATCAGCGGCTTCCACGACGAATACACGCATTACTCCGCCGTGGCGACCCCCAGCCCGAGCGGCGAAGATTTGGAAGACCACGAGGTGGAAGGACTGCGGCGCGGCTTGTTCGCCCAATTCGACCAGTATGTCAAACTCAACAAAAAAATCCCGCCGGAAATCCTGACTTCGCTGGCCAGCATCGACGAGGCCGGTCGCCTGGCGGACACCATCGCGGCGCACCTGCCGCTCAAGATTGAGCAAAAGCAGGAAATCCTCGAAATGCTGCCGGTGCGCGGTCGCCTGGAGCACATGCTCGGCATCCTCGATGGGGAAATCGACATACTCCAGGTGGAAAAGCGCATCCGGGGGCGCGTCAAGCGCCAAATGGAAAAAAGCCAGCGCGAGTATTACCTGAACGAACAGGTCAAAGCGATCCAGAAGGAACTAGGCGACCTGGAGGAAGGCGCCGATCTGGACGAACTGGATAAAAAGATCAAGGCGGCGCAAATGCCCAAGGAAGCGCGCGCCAAGGTCGATGCCGAACTGAAAAAACTGCGCCTGATGGCGCCGATGTCGGCGGAAGCCACCGTGGTGCGCAACTACATCGACATTCTGGTCAACCTGCCGTGGAAAAAGAAAACCAAGATCAGCAATGACCTCAAGGCCGCCGAAGCCGTGCTGGAAGAAGATCATTACGGCCTGGATAAAGTCAAGGAGCGCATCGTCGAATATCTCGCGGTGCAACAGCGCGTGGACAAGCTGAAAGCGCCCATCCTGTGCCTGGTCGGTCCGCCGGGCGTGGGCAAAACCTCGCTGGGGCAATCCATCGCGCGCGCCACCAATCGCAAATTCGTGCGCATGGCGCTGGGCGGCGTGCGCGACGAGGCCGAGATTCGCGGCCACCGGCGCACCTACATCGGCTCCATGCCGGGCAAGATATTGCAAAGCATGACCAAGGTGGCGGTGCGCAACCCATTGTTCCTGCTGGATGAAGTAGACAAAATGGGGATGGACTTCCGCGGCGACCCGTCATCGGCGCTGCTCGAAGTGCTGGACCCGGAACAGAACCACACCTTCGTCGATCATTATGTCGAGGTCGAGTACGACCTGTCCGACGTGATGTTCGTCGCGACTTCCAACACCATGAACATCCCCGCGCCGCTGCTGGACCGCATGGAAGTCATCCGCCTGTCCGGTTACACCGAGGACGAGAAAATCGCGATTGCGATGCGCTACCTGCTGCCCAAGCAATTGAAAGTGCATGGGCTGGAAGTCAGCGAAATCGCCGTCGGGGAAAGTGTAGTGCGCGACATCGTGCGCTACTACACCCGCGAAGCCGGGGTGCGCAGCCTGGAGCGGGAAGTCGCCAAAATTTGCCGCAAAGTGGTGAAAGCCTTGCTGCTCAAAAAGAGCAAAGGCAAAGTGACGGTCACCACGCGCAGCCTCGACAAATACCTGGGAGTGCGCCGTTATTCTTACGGCATGGCGGAAAAAGACAACCAGATCGGGCAAGTCACCGGCCTCGCGTGGACCGAAGTCGGCGGCGAACTGCTGACCATCGAGAGCGTGGTGGTGCCGGGCAAGGGCAAAATGATCACCACCGGCAAGCTCGGCGAAGTCATGCAGGAATCCATCCAGGCGGCGCTCAGCGTAGTGCGTTCGCGCGCCAGGGGGCTAGGGATAGCCGACGATTTTTACGAGAAAAAAGACATCCACATCCATCTGCCGGAAGGCGCCACACCGAAAGACGGCCCCAGCGCCGGCGTAGCAATATGCACCGCGCTGGTATCGGTGCTGACCGGCATACCGGTGCAGGCGAACGTGGCAATGACCGGAGAAATCACATTGCGCGGCGAAGTGCTGCCTATCGGCGGCTTGAAGGAAAAACTGCTCGCGGCGCATCGCGGCGGCATCAAACTGGTGCTGATCCCCCAGGAAAACGTCAAGGACTTGGTCGAGATACCCGACAACATCAAAAACCGCCTGGAAATCCACCCGGTGAAGTGGATAGACGAAGTGCTGGGCCTGGCCTTGGAGCGCAAACCCGAAGCCTTGCCGGAAGTCTTGCCGGGGGGCCTGGTCATGCCGCTGCCTCTCGTCGAGAGCAAAGCCGAAGCAATCGTCGTCACCAAGCACTGATTTTTGGGGCTGGGGGCGTAGTCGCTACGCGCCGGTTTTTACTAGCCTCTAGTACAGCAGCGCGCAAATAGCGACAACATTATCCTACGGACGAGTCGGAACCAAACAGACGTTCAGACAGGATTTACAGGATGAACAGGATAGAAAACCCATCCTGTCAATCCTGTTCATCCTGTCATTATTTTTTGCGGAAAACCGCAACAAATTGTCGCTTGTGAAGTTGCGATTTCAGATGAAGGTCGCCATTTCTGATAAGAATTTTTCACGCGAAGACGCGAAGCCGCAAAGAAGTGGGAGCGAGTAAGATACGGGTTCGATTCTCTTCTCTCTTCGCGCCTTCGCGTCTTCGCGTGAGTCGGCTTTTATGCTGTTCTTTACATTGGCCTGAGTTGAAAACGCTGTATTTGTGCAAACCGCTTGACATGGTGTTTTGCAGCTTGATATAAAGCGGATGCATAACTTCAGGTGTTATTTTATCTACTGAAAGGGGGCAGCACATGAATAAATCCGAGTTGATTGATCAAATCGCCAAGTCCGCCGAGATTTCCAAAGCTGCCGCCAGCCGCGCCCTGGACGCTACGGTCGGTGCAATCAAGTCCGCGCTGAAAAATGGCGATATGGTGACTTTAGTAGGCTTCGGCACTTTCTATGTAGGTAAGCGCGCCGCCCGCAATGGCCGCAACCCGCGCACCGGCGCCGCCATCAAAATCAAGGCCGCGCAAACGCCGAAATTCAGGGCTGGAAAAGCGCTCAAGGATGCGGTAAACTAGCTTCTTTAACCGGGTGCTTAGCTCAGCTGGTAGAGCGTCGCCCTTACAAGGCGAATGTCAGCGGTTCGATCCCGTTAGCACCCACCAATCGTATTCCAGGAATACACCCATCAAGACGCCCCTGCCGGGGCGTTTTTGTTTTCCTTCCCGATAATTGGGGCCAACTGATAGTAAGGCGGAATCCCCGATGAATCGACAAACACACTCTTCATCCTAAGCCGGACTATTGCCGGAACCAAAAATATTTACCGCAGAGGCGCAGAGGAAAAACAATGGATTGTAGGATTGAATGGTTTTGCCCTTTTCATCCTAAAATACTCAGTTGAACCGCAGAGACGCAGAGGCGCTGAGAAAAAACAATGAGTTATGGTGTCGTGCGACACTACCCATTTGGTGAAGCGGAAAATTGTTGTAACTCATTGGTT
>JBAYVP010000161.1:0-10833 GCA_041674485.1 Sulfuricellaceae bacterium | reverse complement strand
TTCCGGGTGCAGGGCAAGGCGCAACGACGAAGAATGGTTGTTCCATTCTGAGGAGTTGCAACGCCGCCATGCGCCCGGAAAACCGTGCAATCCAGCCCGTAGCGCTCTCACCAAATGGGTGAACGCGGAATGTATGATAAAGCTGTTTAGAACCATCATGTTACCTTTCCCGGCAAGCGGTCAACTGAGCTTTTTAGGTTAAAGTAAGGAGGATAGAAATCATGTCAGCCATTACGTTTGATACGCTGAAATTTGCCAACCGATTGAAAGAAGCCGGGGTGCCGCCTGCACAAGCCGAAGCTGAAGCAGTCGCCCTCTCAGAGGTGTTCGATGTCAATCTCAGGGAGTTGGCAACCAGGGAGGATTTGAGGCATGACCTCACTGAACTGGAGAATCGCCTGGAAAATCGCATTTTATCAAAGCTATATCAAGCCATGTTGTTGCAGACTTTTGCCTTGGCGGCTTTGTTCGGCGGCTTGAAATTATTCGGGTATTAAGGTAATTTTCAGGAATGAATGTGCCAAATGGCGCAGCATTTTTGCAACGCAAGGCGTTGGTATATTCACTCCTGGAAATCGCCTAACTGCCGGCGAATTTCTCCATCCGGGCAGTCAAGCGCCGCAGCACTTCCTCGCGCCCGATCAATGCCAGCACTGCATCCACCGACGGGGTCTGGAGTTCGCCGGTCACCAGCAAGCGTAGCGGCATTGCCACCTTGGGCATTTTCAAGCCGTGCGCGACGGCGGTGGCTTTAATCAAGTCGTGGATAGCCGCCTTGTTCCATTCGCAAGTTTGCAAACTTTCCGCAAATGCTTTGATAGCCGGCAGGTTTTCCACGGAAAGATGCTGAGCCACCAACTCCGGCGCCGGTTCGAGCGGGCGGTAGAAATACACTGCGGCATCGGCCAGCTCTTCCAGCGTGCCGGCGCGCTCCTTGAGCAGCGCCACGACTTCGGTCAGGTCCGGCCCGTGCCGGGGATCGCAATCGCAACTATCGCGCAACATGAAAGGCTTGACCAGTTCCGCCAAGCGATGGTCATCGGCTTTTTTCAGATATTGCTGGTTGATCCACGCCAGCTTTTCCGGGTTGAACTTGGCCGGCGACTTGGAAACTGATCCCAAATCGAACCATTCGACGAACTGCTCCATATCGAATATCTCTTCGTCGCCATGCGCCCAGCCGAGACGCGCCAGATAATTGAGCAACGCTTCCGGCAGGTAGCCATCCTCGGGATATTGCATCACGCTCACCGCGCCATGGCGCTTGGACAGGCGTTCGCCGTCCTCGCCCAGGATCATCGGCACATGGGCGTATTGCGGCAGCGGCGCGCCGAGCGCCTTCAACAGGTTGATCTGGCGCGGGGTGTTGTTAAGGTGATCGTCGCCGCGGATCACATGGGTGATGCGCATGTCCCAATCGTCCACCACCACGCTGAAATTATAGGTCGGCGTGCCGTCGCTACGCGCAATGATAAGGTCGTCCAATTCGCTGTTATGCACCGTGACACGGCCTTTGACCAGATCGTCGATCACCACCACGCCGTCGAGCGGCGTCTTGAAGCGCACCGTAGGCGCAACGCCCGTCGGCGGCGTCGCACTGGAATCGCGCCAACGCCGGTCGTAGCGCGGCTTGAGTCCCGCCGCTTCCTGCGCGGCGCGCATGGCTTCCAGCTCTTCTTTACCGGCATAGCAATAATAAGCCTTGCCCTCGTCAAGCAACTGCTGGATCACCGCCTTATAGCGCTCCATGCGCTGCATCTGGTAGAACGGCCCCTCGTCGTAATCCAGCCCCAGCCAGGCCATGCCGTCGAGTATCGCCTGCACCGATTCCGGCGTGGAGCGCTCCAGGTCGGTATCCTCAATGCGCAACACGAACACGCCCTTGTGCTTGCGCGCAAAAGCCCAGGAAAACAAGGCGGTGCGAGCGCCACCGATGTGCAGATAGCCGGTCGGGCTGGGGGCGAAACGGGTTCTTACCATGGTTATTCTCTTTTGGTTAATTCAGGCAGCGAAGGGGCGCCATTTTACGCTAACATGACGTACTTATCCCAGAGACACACCATCCAATATTTGGAAAATTACTCGTTCCCACGCGCTGCGTGGGAATGCAGTTCAGGACGCGCCACGTCCTGAGTCCGGTGTGTGCATTTTGTTATCAAAACTGCATGCATACTCGCCGCAGCGCGGCGTTCACTGCATTCCCACGCGGCGTGTGGGAACGAGGTTAATTTTCTGCAAGTTACAAAATCAGGCACGGATTATGCTTCATTTCATGACGTAATGCATGACAATCGAATTTTGAACTATCGGCATTTGAACACTTGAAATCGGGAGAAACCCATGACACGCAAACTTGTATTTATATTATTTCTTTTGGCCGGCCATGCGCTGGCGGAAACTGCGGCATTCGACCCGGCCACCAATGTGCTGACGGTACCCTCCGTGCAGATAGATTCCCAGCTTTATTCCACCACACAAGTGGCTTTGCCGACGGATGGAAAGTGGTCTGTAGTTGGGATTGGAACGGCAGCCGCGACACCCACAACAGACACGGCAGTATTCGATTTGAACACCCAGGTGCTGACGGTGCCTTCCCTGCGGGTAGGCCCCAGGCTTTATTCCACCACGCAGGTGGCTTTGCCTGCGGACGGGCAGTGGGCTGCGGTTAGCATTGGGGCGGAAAGAGCGGCCACTACTTCGAACACCCTCTCCCAGGGAGCATGCTGGGATATACCACCCGGCACAACTTGCAGTCAATATGATAGCGCCCAAAAATGTACGTCTTACACCACCACCCAGGGAACGAAGACACCACTTGTTGTATCGCCCACCACCATTGCGGCAAACACTCATGAACCACTCACTCTAGCCATTGGGGGGGGGACACCGCCCTATAATGTCACCTCGTCGAGAAACGCCGTTGCCAGCGTTGGTTCCGTTGAGCAAAGCAACAATCCTTGCCAGGCATCGGCAAATATTTCCACCCTCGTAGCTGGAGAGGCCATAATCACCGTAACGGATTCCGCCGGCAAGCAGGTCTCAGCGACTCTTACCGTCAGCGATATACAAGTCCCCCCATTCGCCGTCTCGCCTACTACGGTTACTACCAGGATGGGAGAACCAATAACGCTCAACATCGTCGGCGGAAAACCACCCTATCGGGTGTCCTCTTCCCGCGAATTCGTGGCTTATCCCGATAGCGGAACGTATAACTCCACCACCCCGTCAGGCTACGCCCCCCAGGCAGAAGCCATGGTGCGAACGCGCAATTCGGGAGTTGCAACGATCACCGTATCCGACGCGAACGGCAACCAAAAGACCGTCGCCGTCACCGTCAGCGATCTTCAATTCGGCGTCTCGCCGACTGCGGCTACCGCCAGGTCGGGGGAACCCATCAAGATCACCATAGCCGGCGGAAGGCCGCCGTACCTATTATCCACTTCCAATAGCTTCATTGCTTATCCCGATAGCGGGATATACGAAACCGCCATGACATGGGTGGAGGCCACGATACGGACGCGCAGCCCTGGAGCTACGATAATCACCATAAACGATGCGGACGGACACCAAACTGCTGTCGCCATAACGGTAACTCGATAGAATATCCACTCCATTAACCGCCTCCACGCCCAGTACGGAGGCGGTTAATGCATCCCATTGCCCCCATCGGCGCCCCCTTAACCCAAAAAAATATTTCTTATACAAGAATAAAATTAATTGAATATTGCACCCGTTCATCCAATGCTATTCTGCGCGGACTTCAAATAACGGATATTCTCGTCGGGAGATCATCAAAACATGTCTAAACTCGTTAATCCGCATGGTGGCGGCGAACTGAAACCCCTGCTGTTGAGCGGTGACGCCCAAAAACAGGAATTGGCGCGCGCTCAAGCTTTGCCCAAGGTAAATATATCGTCGCGCGAAACCGGCGACCTGATCATGCTCGGCATCGGCGGCTTCACCCCGCTCGACGGCTTCATGACCCATTCCGACTGGCTGGGCGTATGCGACGGCTACAAGATGGCCAACGGCCTGTTCTGGCCAATCCCGGTCACGCTGTCCACTGATGACGAAAGCATCAAGGTCGGTAGCGAGATCGCGCTGGCCGACGGCGAAACCGGCGAGATCATGGGCACCATGAAGGTGAGTGAAAAATACACCATCGACAAAGCCCACGAGTGTATGCAGGTCTACAAAACCACCGATCTGGAGCACCCCGGCGTCAAGATGGTGATGGCGCAGGGTAAGTACAACCTGGCCGGCCCGGTCAAGGTGCTGTCCACCGGCGGTTTCAAGGAAATATACGGCGAGCAGTTCATGACGCCCGCCGAAACCCGCGCCGCGTTCGTGAAAATGGGCTGGTCCAAGATCGCCGCGTTCCAAACGCGCAACCCCATGCACCGTTCGCACGAATATCTGGCCAAGATCGCCATCGAGACCATGGACGGCGTGCTGGTTCACTCCCTGCTGGGCGCGCTCAAGCCGGGCGACATCCCTGCCGAAGTGCGCTCCGAAGCCATCAGCGTGCTGGTCGAGAACTACTTCGCCCCCAACACCGTAATCCAGGCCGGCTACCCGCTGGATATGCGCTACGCCGGTCCGCGCGAAGCGCTGCTGCACGCGCTGTTCCGCCAGAACTACGGCTGCTCGCACCTGATCGTCGGGCGCGACCACGCCGGCGTGGGCGACTACTACGGTCCGTTCGACGCGCAAAAGATTTTCGACGAAATTCCGAAAGATGCGCTCGAAACCAAGAACATGAACATCGACTGGACCTTCTGGTGCAAGAAATGCGGCGGCATGGCCTCACAGCGCACCTGCCCGCACACCAAGGACGACCGTATTCTGCTGTCCGGCACCAAGGTGCGTTCCATGCTTTCCGAAGGGCAGGACCTGCCGGTCGAATTCAGCCGCCCCGAAGTTGCCAAGGTGTTGCAGAAGTACTATGCCGGCCTCACCGCCGAGCAGAACGTAAAGGTGGAACTGAAAGGCCATTCCGCCAAGTAGTAGTTATTTAAACCTAGATTCCTCAGTTGGATGGAGTGGAGCGTGTGGTTATGGGGGGGGGCAAGGCGCAACTTCATCGAAATGGTCATTCCATTCCGAGAAGTTGCAACGCCGCCATGCATCGCCGGAACCGTGCAATCCACTCCGTAGCGAGGTCACCATTCTGGTGACGGCGATGAAACCACATAATCTAATTTAGGAACATCATGTTAAGTCACCAAAAGAGCGGTCAACTGAGGAATCCGGGTTAAAGGTTGGCCGGTTGCGTCAGTGGCCGGCCTTTGTTTATCAGCAACTTGTAATTTCAAGGAGTAAAAGCAATGCCAACTTTTGTACGTACCGACAAATGCGACGGTTGCAAAGGTCAGGACAAGACTGCGTGCATGTACATCTGCCCGCACGACCTGATGAAGCTGGACAAGGACGGTTCTGAAACCGGCCACGCCATGCGCGCCTTCAACCAGGAACCGGAGCAATGCTGGGAGTGCTATTCCTGCGTGAAGATTTGCCCGCAGCAAGCCATCGAATGCCGCCACTACGCCGACGTCGTGCCGCTGGGCGGTTCCGTGCAGCCCCTACGCGGTTCGGATTCCATCATGTGGACCATCAAGTTCCGCAATGGCACCCTGAAGCGCTTCAAGTTCCCGATCCGCACCACTGCCGAAGGTTCGATCAATCCCTACGGCGGCAAGCCGGCTGCCGACATGGCCAATATTTCCAGCGCTGGTTTCTTCAACCACAACCAGGAAAACGGTTACCGCGCCGGCAACCCTGCCGAACTGATCCGCAAGTAATCGATTTACCGAAAACGCGCGGCTAACGGATATTATTTAACGAACATTGAAAGGTACAACAATGTCTGGAACTTTTGGAAATCCTGAGATAATCCAAGAAGAAGTTGACATTCTTCTGATCGGTGGCGGCATGGCCTGCTGTGGCGCCGCCTATGAAATTCAACAATGGGCCGACGCAGCGAAAGCCCAAAGCGGTATTGACCTGAAGATCAAGCTGGTGGACAAAGCCGCGATGGACCGCTCCGGCGCCGTTGCGCAAGGCTTGTCCGCGATCAACACCTACATCGGCCCGGAGCAAGACCCCGCCGACTACGCCCGCATGGTTTCCAACGACCTGATGGGCATCACCCGCGACGACCTGGCCTACGATTTGGGCCGTTGCGTCGATGAGTCCGTACACTTGTTCGAAGAGTGGGGTCTGCCGATCTGGAAGACCGACGAAAACGGCGAGCGCCACGACGGTTCCGTTGAAATGCCCAAGCTGAAAGACGGCGGCAAGCCCGTGCGTTCCGGCAAATGGCAGATCATGATCAACGGCGAATCCTACAAGTGGATCGTTGCTGAAGCCGCCAAAAAGGTGCTCGGCATGGATCGCATCCAGGAACGCATCTTCATCGTCAAGCTGGTCAACGACAAGAACGACCCGAAGCGCATCGCCGGTGCAGTCGGCTTCTCCACCCGCGACCACAAAGTTGTGGTGTACAAGTTCAAGGCTTGCCTCCTGGCTGCCGGCGGTTGCGTGAACCTGTTCCGCCCGCGTTCCGTTGGTGAAGGCCAAGGCCGCGCCTGGTACCCGGTGTGGAACGCCGGTTCGACCTACTCGATGGCCGCCGAAGCCGGCGCCGAACTCACGATGATGGAAAACCGCTTCGTTCCCGCCCGCTTCAAGGACGGTTACGGTCCGGTTGGCGCGTGGTTCCTGCTGTTCAAGGCGCAAGCCGTCAACTCCATGGGCGAAGTGTACATGGTGAAGAACAAGGAAATGCTGAACGACTACCCGCCCTACGGTCAGGCTGCCGTTCCTGCTTCCTGCTTGCGCAACCACCTGATGCTGAAGGAAATGAAAGAAGGCCGCGGCCCAATTTACATGGACACCGTGACCGCACTCGGCAAGCTGAAAGAAACCCTGTCCCCGCGCGAAGTGAAGCACTTGGAAGCGGAAGCCTGGGAAGACTTCCTCGACATGTGCGTGGGACAATGCGGCGTGTGGGTTGGCGAAAACATCGAACCGGAAAAGAAGAACTCCGAATTGATGCCGACCGAACCCTACCTGCTGGGTTCCCACTCCGGTTGCTGCGGCATCTGGGTGTCCGGTCCCGATGACGTCGGCGCGCCTGCCGAGTGGAACTGGGGCTACCGTTCCATGACCACTGTGAAGGGTCTGTTCACCGCCGGCGACGGCGTGGGCGCATCCGGTCACAAGTTCTCCTCCGGCTCCCATGCCGAAGGCCGTCTGGCTGCCAAGGCGATGGTCAAGTACTGCATCGACAACAAGGACTGGAAGGTTGAACTGGACACCCCGGCCGAGCAACTGGTCGAGGAAATCTACAAGCCGGTGCGTAACTACCTGGAATTCAAGGACTATACCACCGCTATCGACGTGAACCCCAACTACATCACGCCGAAAATGCTTCAGTTCCGTCTGCAAAAGATCATGGACGAGTACGTGGCCGGCGTGGCAACTTACTACACCACCAACGGACACATGCTGAAAGTGGCGGAAGAGAAGCTGGAAATGCTGAAGGAAGACGCCAAGAAGATGCGTGCGAAGGACCTGCACGAATTGCTGCGCGCCTGGGAAAACTACCACCGCATCCTGACGGCGGAAGCCCACATGAAGCACATCCAGTTCCGCGAAGAAAGCCGTTACCCCGGCTTCTACTACCGCATGGACAAGAACTTTGTCGATGAAGAGAACTGGAAGTGTTTCGTCAACTCCACCTACGACAAGACCACCCACAAGTGGACCGTGTTCAAGCGCGCCCACGTGGATCTGGTGGACAAGACCAAGCTGTTCAAACCGGCCGCTCACTAAGCCGGGTTGGCACATCGCTTGATTGAAGCCGGGCGCCGCAGGGCGCCCGGTTTTATTTTTTCAAGCCGCCCAACCTTCAGTTTTCCCACGAATGTTTTGCGAGCTTTCGCTTCGCGGAGAAATCACCTTACCCCGTTTCGTAAACATTCGTGGCAAAATTCAGCTTCATTCATAAGGTATCAACATGGACAACACCGCGCACAATGATTCCCCATTCCCGTTAAGCCCGGTCGTACCAACCCTGTACGACGACACCAAGATAATCCAGTTTCGTTGCCACAAGGACATCGCCTGCTTCAATGCGTGCTGCAAGAACATCGACATCAGCCTCACCCCCTACGACATCCTGCGCCTGAAACGCCGCTTGGGGCTTAGTTCCGGCGATTTTTTGCGGCAATACACACACCCCTACGAGATGGAACAAGACGGCATCGCCGGCGTCAAATTCAAGCCGGTGGAAGAAGGCACAGCCTGCCAGTTCGTGACCGAAGCAGGTTGCAGCGTTTACGAAGATCGCCCCACCGCGTGCCGCTACTACCCCGTCGCGCTGATCTCGATGCGCAAGCAAAACGAATACACCGACAGCGATTCCTATGCGCTGGTCAAGGAAGCGCACTGCCTGGGACACAATGAAGAGCGCTCCCTATCCATCGCCGAATACCGCCAGGAGCAAGGCCTAGCGGACTATGACACGCTCGGGCGCGGCTGGCGTCAACTGGTGCTGAAAAAGAAATCCTCCGGTCCCTCCGTCGGCAAGGCTTCCAAGCGCAGCCTACAGATGTTCTTCATGACATGTTATGATCTGGACCGTTTTCGCGAATTCGTCTCCAGCGGGCCGTTCAATGAAACTTATGATTTATCCGACGAATTAAAACAGCAAATCTTCGGCGACGAAGCCGAACTGATGCAGTTCGGCTTCCGCTTCCTGCGCCAGGTTATGTTTGGAGAAGAAAGCATTCCGGTGCGAGCCGATGCGTTGGAAAAACGCACGATACGCCAGCGGGAACTGGCGGAAGCGCAAGCCGCAGCCGAGGCGGCCAGTGGGCAGGGAGAAAACGGCACAGCATAAGCCATAAGTAAGGATGGCCTGACAGGTAGGAGGTGGATATTTCATAAAACCTCGAATATCTCGTGTAGCCCCAATCATTTCGTAACGGATGAATCGCGGTTGAAGCGCGCTCCTACAGGGTGCATGGGACACTTTACGAAATATTCGGGCTGGCTTGGAAGATGCGTCAAATAAAATGAAAAAAATACTGGTTGTATTGCTCGCTTGCCTGAGCTTGTTTACGGCAACCGTTCAAGCCAAGGATGGAGGGACGTTGTATGTCAAATTGGGCACCTTCACCGTCAATCTGCAGAATATCGATGAATATGTGCAGGCCGAGATTACCGTCAAACTGGCCGCGCCGGAAATTCTGGATGCCGTGAAAATTTACCTGCCGCGTATCAAGCATGAAATCATCCTGCTGCTCAGCACGCAGGATTCCCAACAATTGGCCACCCTTGCCGGCAAACAGAAACTGATAGAACAAACCAAAACCATGGTCAATAAAGCGCTGAAACTCGAACCCAAGGATGGGGTCACCGATGTGCTGTTCGAGTCGTTCGTCATCCAGCAATAACCAGACGGGCAGAGTGCAGGCATGAGCATCGATCAAATCTCTGCGTCTCTGCGGTAAATATTTTTGGTCCCGGCAATTGTCCGGCTTAGGATAATAAGGCATGAACACTCTCGAACTCGCCCAGGCGCTGATCGCGCGCCCTTCGCTGACGCCCGACGATGCGGGATGCCAGGAGATACTGATTGCCCGGTTGGAAAAACTCGGCTTCGTCGTCGAAAAGATGCCATTCAACGGCGTCGCCAATTTTTGGGCGCGGCGCGGAACCGGCGCACCGCTGGTATGCTTCGCCGGACACACCGATGTCGTGCCCAGCGGCCCCGTGGAACTCTGGGGCAGCGACCCGTTCGCGCCGCAAATTCGCGACGGAATGCTTTACGGGCGCGGCGCTGCGGACATGAAAACCTCGCTGGCGGCTTTTGTCACTGCCATTGAGGAATTCGTCGCGGATCACCCGCACCACCCCGGCTCCATAGCGTTGCTGCTCACTGCGGATGAGGAAGGCAGCGCAATCGACGGCACCGAACGCGTGGTGCAGACCTTGCAGGCGCGCGGCGTAACCTTGGATTATTGTCTGGTCGGCGAACCGACTTGTAGCGGGAAACTCGGCGACACGGTGAAAAACGGTCGCCGCGGCTCGCTTTCCGGCACGCTGAAGGTAAAAGGCATCCAATGCCACATCGCCTATCCCCACTTGGGGAAAAATCCCATCCACCTCGCGGCGCCCGCCATCGCCGAATTGGCGAAAATGCAGTGGGATGTGGGCAACGACTATTTCCCCCCCACCACCTGGCAGATTTCCAACATCCATGGCGGCGCCGGCGCCACCAATGTGGTGCCCGGCCAGGTCGAAATACTTTTCAACTTCCGTTTCTCCACCGCGAGCACTGTGGAAAGCTTGAAAACCCAGGTTCATGCGATACTCGACAAACACGGGCTGGAGTACGACTTGGCGTGGGCGCTGTCGGCCCAGCCCTATCTCACCGCCAGGGGCGCCCTAGTGGATGCGGTAACCGCAGCAATCGCAACGGCGACCGGCGTGGATGCCGAACTTTCCACCTCCGGCGGCACTTCGGACGGGCGCTTCATCGCCATGATCTGCCCGCAGGTGATCGAATTCGGCCCGCTCAATGCCACCATCCACAAAATCGACGAATGCATCAAAGTGGCCGACATTGAGCCTTTGAAGGAAATTTACCGGCTGACGCTGGTCAATTTATTGGTGAAACCGTGATCCTATGCCTTGCGCAGGGGAAATTGTCCGGATTGGATTGTTCCCAGCGGGATGCAATGCAAGGCGCAAATTGCGCCGCGTGGTCATTCCACGCAAGCAATTTGCAACGCGGCAGTGCGCCCGCTGGGGGCAATCCAACCG
>JBAYVP010000160.1:0-10898 GCA_041674485.1 Sulfuricellaceae bacterium | reverse complement strand
TCCCTTTGTGGCCGTGTTTACAGGGGATATGAATTTCGACGGGATTTGCTATTGATACAGCAAACCCCGTCAAAATAGCTTTCCCTTATACGCTACGGCTGCTTAAAACCGTGAAACTTTAGCCTAAGTACAGCAGCGCGCAAATATCGTTAACATTATTTGTGCTGAAGTCTCGACGCTGCTCGACTCATGGTGGCAACCCATAAAGACAAAACCTTTTTCACCGCAGAGGACGCGGAGGACGCAGAGGAAAACCCTCATGCTCTTCCTCTGCGTCCTCCGCGGTGAATTGGTTTTTTCCGTGCCGGGAACAAATTTACCTTGCCGGTTGGGGTGAGGGGCGTTGCACATTGATAACAAAGATGTTTGGAACCCTCCTATGACACATTCTGGTAAGCGCTCAACGGAGGTTTCCAGGTTGAAATGTTCGGTGGGGGAACTGATGCGCGCAAGTCAATTTCAATCCCCGTAGGCTGGTGGTGAGGTGCGAACTCAGCTTTCCGCGCATTTCCTTGCCTTACCGCCTTTATTTTGATTACAATGCCTGCATTGCAATCACTTTATTCCACATCATGGCCAGTCTGACTATCCGTAATTTTGACGATCAAGTGAAAACGTTGCTGCGTTTGCAGGCGGCGCATCATGGCTGCTCAATGGAGCAGGAGGCACGCGACATCCTGCGTCGGGCGGTGCAAGTGCAGCGCACCGGCGTCGGCTTTGCCCAAAAAATCCACCAGCGCTTCGCCGGGCTGAATGCAGACGAATTGCCGATTCCCGAGCGGCGCATGGCGCGCCTGCCGGATATGCCGGCAGACTAGCAGACTAAAAGCATGGGCGGCATCCTGCTCGATACGAACGTACTTTCGGAACTGATGCGCCCGAAACCGTCCGCCGATGTGCTGGACTGGTTTGCGTGGCAGCAAGACGCTACGTTTTTCGTCAGCGCCGTCACCCGCGCCGAAATTCTGCTGGGCATCGCGCTGTTGCCCGCCGGCAAGCGCCGCGCCGGCCTTGCAGTGGCGGCAGCGCAGATGTTCGAAGAGGACTTTAACGGGCGTTGTCTTCCTTTCGATGGCAATTGTGCTACCGAGTATGCTTTTCTCGTCGTTGAGCGCACTGCTTGCGGTCATCCAATTTCCACCGAAGACGGCCAGATTGCCGCCATAGCGCTGAGCCATGATTTGCCCCTGGCTACCCGCAACGGCAAGGATTTTGAAGGCATCCAACGACTCGTCATAATTAATCCATGGGAATGACGCCGACTATTAATTCCTGACCGATGGCCGATTCGTCCGACAAGCGGATGTTGCCCACATGCCTGTGCCTGGATATCGAAACCTCCCGCCAGGATCGCACGGTGCTGCGCGAATTGGGCGCGTATCGTCCCGACACCGAAAGCAGCGTGCGGTTATCCGGCAAGGCCAAAGACTTGGTTGCGCAACTGGATCGGCTGACTGCCGGCGCCACCTTCGTGCTGGGGCACAACATTGTCGCATTCGATCAGCCGGCCTTGGCGCATCTTTATCCCGGTTTGGCGCTGCTCAAGCTGCCGCTGGTCGATACCCTGGAGCTATCCCCGCTCGCTTTCCCGCAAAACCCCTATCATCGCCTAGTCAAAGACTACAAGCTCTGCACCACGACGCGCAACGATCCGGTGCGCGATGCGATGCTCGCTTTCGAGCTATTCTTGGATCAGCATCAAGCGCTCAAGCAGCGCGCTGAGGAAGCGCCGGACGAAGTGCTGTGCCTGCATTTCCTGATGGGAACGGAGGACGGCAAGGGGGTCGCCAACTTTTTTGCCAGCTTGAGGCGCGCGCTACGGCCCACCCTGGCGCAGGCGCAGGCTGCCTGGCAGCGCGCCACGGAGGGCAAGGCGTGCCGCACCGGGCAGGCGTGGATAATTGCGGATTGCCTGCCCGATCCCGAATGGCACAAACCCCTGGCTTTTGCATTGGCCTGGCTGCGCGCAGCCGGGGGCAACTCGGTGCTGCCGCCGTGGGTGAGCCGGACTTTCCCGAAAACACGTGCGGCCATCGCCATGTTGCGCGACGTTCCCTGCACCGATCCCGAATGCGCGTGGTGCCTGGAGCAACATGACTTGCGGCGTATGCTTCCCAAGTATTTTCCGGGGATAGACAGCTTTCGCCCGACGCCCGCCACGAAAGACGGCAAATCGCTGCAACGCGCCATAGTGGAAAGCGGATTTGCCGGCAAACCCACCCTGGCGATATTGCCGACCGGCGGCGGCAAATCCCTGTGTTTCCAATTGCCGGCGCTTGCCCGCTACTACCGCAACGGCAGTCTGACCGTGGTGATCTCGCCGCTGCAATCCCTGATGAAGGATCAGGTTGATAACCTGGAAGCGCGGGGCATCACCTGCGCCGGTTATCTCAACGGCCTGCTGAACCCGTTCGAGCGCCGCGCCATGTTGGACAAATTGCGGCTTGGCGATCTGGGCTTGATTTTCGTCGCGCCGGAGCAATTCCGCAACATTGCCTTTGCCGGTGCGCTGCAACATCGGGAGATAGGGGCGTGGGTTTTCGACGAAGCCCATTGTTTATCGAAGTGGGGGCACGATTTCCGCCCCGACTACCTTTACGTTTCCCGTTTCATCAAGGCGCGCCAAAAGGATAAGCCGTCGCCGGTGTTCTGTTTCACCGCCACCGCCAAACCGGATGTGGTGAAGGACATTTGCGAGCATTTCGAAAAACGCCTGGAGATGACGCTGGAGCCGCTCGAAGGCGGCGTTTCCCGGGAAAACCTGGCCTACGAAGTGCGCGCCGTTCAAGCCTCGGCAAAATACCCGGAAGTCCTGCACCTATTGCAAGGCGCGCTACGCGAGGAGGAGGGCGGCGCCATCGTCTTTTGCGCGCGCCGGAAAACCGTCGAGGAGGTGGCGAAGTTTCTAAAGGAGGCCGGCCTGGATTGTGGCTATTTCCACGGAGGGATGGAATCCGAGGCAAAACGCGCGGTGCAGGAGGCGTTCACGCGTGGAGAACTCAGGGTTATCGCGGCGACCAACGCATTCGGCATGGGCGTGGACAAGGCCGATGTGCGCCTGGTCATTCATCTGGACACCCCCGGCTCGCTGGAAAACTACCTCCAGGAGGCCGGACGCGCCGGGCGCGACCAATTTCCGGCGCGCTGCATCCTACTCTTCGACGATGCCGACATGGACATCCAGTTCCGGCTGCTGCGCAATTCCCAACTGACCTTGAACGACATCAGCTCAATCTTGAAAGCATTGCGGGCTATTGAGAAAAAAGACCGTAGCGATGGCTCGGTGGTCGTTACCAGCGGCGAAATCCTGTTGGAGATACCCGAAAAACAGCGAATAGACCCGGATGCTCCCGATGCCGACACCAAAGTCCGCATCGCGGTTGCGTGGCTGGAAGACGCCCGCTTGCTGGAGCGCCAGGAAAACCACACGCGCGTTTTCCCAGGCAGCTTGCGGGTGGCCAGTCTGGAGGATGCCCGTCGGCTACTGGAAAAAAAGCTGGGCGTCGCCGCTCAGATCGAACCTTATATCAACATCCTCTCCACCCTGATGCTGACGCCTGACGACGAGGGCGTCAGCACCGATGAGCTGATGCTTGCCACCGGCCAGGAGTCGCGCGTGGTGCAGGCCATGCTACGCGATCTGGATAGGCTGGGGCTGTTGTCGAACGATATGGAGATCGGGGTCACGCTCTACAAGGAGCCTGATTCGGCTCAGCGCATCAATGAACTGCGCTTGCTGGAAGATGCGCTGGTGGCGTGCCTCCGGGTGGCGGCGCCGGATGCCGGGCGGGAATGGCAAATGCTGAATTTCAGGCGATTGTGCGACACCCTGCGGCGCGATGCTCAAGTCGATCTGGACCCGGAAAAGCTGACCCGGTTGCTCAAATCCTTTGCCGAACCGTTCGGCGACAGCATGGGGCAGCGCGGATTTTTTGCACTGCGCCCTGCCGGGCAGGATGGCCGGTATGTGCAATTGCTGCGCAACTGGCGGGACATCGAAATCATACGCCGACGCCGCATGCATTTGGCGCAAGCCTTGCTGGCCTATTTCCTGGCGCATCGCCAGGGCGCCAATCAATTAGTGAGCTGCAAACAAGGCGAACTGGAAGCCGCGCTGAAGGCGGATGTCACCTTGCAGGACATGGACGTGCGGGATTGGGACCTGGGGCTGGCGGCGGCGCTGATGTATCTCGATACCAACGAAGTGCTGCATCTCGCCAGAGGCAAGGCGATCTTCCGTTCCGCGATGAATATCCGGTTGCAGGACGAAGCGCGGCGGCGGCAATTCAAAAAATCGGACTACGCCGAATTGGCCTTGCACTACAAGGACAAAATCATCCAGGTGCATGTGATGGCCGAATACGCCCGCCTGGCACTGGGGAAAATCCACGCGGCGATGTCGTTCATCGTCGATTATTTTAGCCTGGAGCGCGACCTGTTCATACGCCGCTATTTTGCCGGGCGCAAGGACATGCTGGAAATGGCGACCACCGAAGCCGCCCACCGGCGCATTCTGACCGACCTGCAAAATCCGGAACAGCAAGCCATCGTGGCCGCAGCCCAAGAGGGCAACCTGCTGGTGCTGGCCGGTCCCGGCTCGGGAAAAACCCGCGTCATCGTGCATCGCGTGGCGTGGCTGCTGCGCGAATGCATGATCCTGCCGGATGAAATCATGGTGCTGGCTTACAACAACTCGGCGGTGGTGGAAATCCGCCGCCGCTTGTGGAACCTGGTGGGCGCCGACGCAGCGGGCGTTAGCGTGCAGACCCTGCACGGATTGGCCTTGCGCCTCACCGGCGCCAGTTATGCAGTGGCGGTCGAGCGGGGCGAGAGCATAGACTTCGACGCCGTGATCCGAAACGCCACCGCCAGATTGCAGAAGGCCGAACAGGGCGACGACATAGGCGCTTCCGTACAGCGCGACCGCCTGCTTGCGGGCTTGCGCCATCTCCTGGTCGATGAATACCAGGACATCAACGAGGATCATTATGCGTTGATCAGCGCGGTGGCCGGGCGCAGATTGAGTAGCGCGGAAGACAGGCTTTCCCTGTTCGCGGTCGGAGACGACGACCAGAATATCTATGCCTTCGGCGGCGCGCATGTGCGCTTTATCCGCCAATTTGAAACCGACTACCAGGCGCGCCGTTATCATTTGATCGAAAATTATCGCTCGACCGCGCAAATCATAGACTGTGCCAACCGCGTGATCAGCCGGGCGCGGGAACGCATGAAAACCGGCCATGAAATCCGCATCGACTATGCCCGGCGCGACGCCCCACCCGGCGGCGACTACGCCAAGCTCGACCCGATAGCCGGCGGGCGCGTCCATGTGATTGAAGCGCCTAACAGCCTCCACCGGGAAGTGCAAGCCGCAGTTGCCGAACTGGAGCGGATCGCCGGCCTGGATAGCACCGGGCAGCCGAAAAATTGGGGGCGTTTCGCAGTCATCGCACGGCAATGGGAACACCTGGAGCCTATGGCCACCCTATGCCGCCTCAAGGGCATTCCCGTCCGCCTACTGCGGGATGGCGACATCCCCGACCTGCACACCACCCGCGAGGGGCATAGTTTGCTGACCCTGTTAAGGAGCGAACAAACGGCGCGGCCTCGTGTGCTGTTACGTCCCGCAACCCTGTCGCGCTGGTTCAGGCGGCGCTACAAACAGGCGGTGGATAGCCTGATCGAGCACCCAGCGCGGGCGGCGCTGGCGCAATTCATACAGGAAAGCGAATCCGTCGCGCCGGGGGCGGAGCGCGTCGTCGCGGACTTGATCGATGCGCTGTACGAATTTCGCACCGGCGGAAGCAGTGCTTCAAGCAACCCGCCCAACGGCCCCCTGCTGCTCCTGAGCGCGCACCGCGCCAAAGGCCTGGAATTCGACCATGTCCTGATCCTGGATGGCGGTGGCTGGGGGAAAGCCAACGATGAAGAGCGCCGCTTGTTCTACGTCTCCATGACGCGGGCGCGCAAGACCCTGACCCTGATGCAGCGGCAAGGGAGGAAGCACAGCTTCATACGCGATTGCGCGGGGTTAAGCCTGCATTCCGTTGCAGCGGTTCCCGAATCGGATATGCGATTGGATCATCGAATCTGGGTGGCGAACCAGGATCAAGTGTGGCTTTCCTGGCCCGGCAAGTTTTTGCCCAATGCGCCGACACACCGAGCCATCGCCGCGCTGGACTACGGTAGCCCGCTGCAACTTCGTCCACGGAGCGACGGAATGCCCGGCTGGGAGCTTGCGGACCAAGCCGGCATGACTGTCTCCTGCATGTCCAGGAAATTCGCACCGCCGCCGGGCGCCATCGTCGCCGTTCGCGTCGCCGCAGTGCTGGTGCGCCACGCGAAAGTCGACGAATCCGTGCTATGCAGGCAATGGGAGCTGATATTGCCGGAGATCGAATATTGTCCTCTAACCTAGAAACCTCCGTTGAACGGGCTGGAGTGTGCGGTTTTCCGGGTGCAGGGCAAGGCGCAACGACGCGGAATGGTCATTCCATTGCAAGGAGTTGCAACGCCGCCATGCGCCCGGAAAACCGTGCAATCCAGCCCGTAGCGCTCTCACCATACGGGTACACGCAAAATAGATGACAAAGTTGTTTAGAACCACCATGTTACATATCTTGGCAAGCGGTCAACGGAGGTTTCTAGGTTTAACCTAGCCTGTATATTTCATAACTGGTCTTTTGTTTCATCCTAAGCCGGACAAACCTGAAGCCAACAGGAGGTAGGGTGGATAAGCGAAGCGCATCCACCGAACGGTGCACTGCCATTAAGTTAAGCCGTTCTTGGTAAAGCTCTGTCGAACCATGAATGGCTTAACAGTCAACCGGTTAGGAAAAATCCGTTCACCCTTCGATCCTTCGGCGAAGCTCAGGACAGGCGAAGCTCAGGGCGAACGGATTTTTCCTAACTTAATGGCAGTGACCGAACGGTGTCTCGGAATGTTCGGTGGATGCGCTTCGCTTATCCACCCTACCCAAGAGCCGCGCCAGTGCTTGATCTACGACTCGTTCTTCGCACTTCGCACTTCGCACTTCGCAAACAATGTAAAGACTTAGCCGATAAGTTACTAAAATCCACAGTTCAATCCGCAGATTAACGCAGATTTTCAAAGCGTTGCCGGCGAGTGTCGCATCACCCATTCGGGCGGTGAACCTGTTTTTTCCGTGGGGGGTGCCAGTCATTGTATTTTTGTATCCCAGGTCATACAATAAAAAATATGATCAGCATTCAGACTACCGCTGGTTAGCGGGTGTATGCCTTGCGCGGGGGGAAATTGTCCGATTTGATTGCCCCCGGCGGGCGTGCTGCCTTGCTGGTGTGCTCATTTCCACACGGCGCAATTTGCGCCTCTCGTGCCCATACCCGACAGCCTTACGGCTTGGGCACAAGAGCCGTTAGGCTGTCGGGTATGCATTGCATCCCGCGAAGGAACAATCCAATCCGGACAATTTTTCCCGCGCAAAGTATGTTTCATCGCACATCAAAACCGTGCAGCAACAGGCGCGGGAACTTTCAGGAGAGCAACATGGCATTAAAATTGCATGAATGGGATATAGTCGAGCACCTCAAGACTGACGAAGATATGGCGCTATATCTGGAAGCCGCCATGAAAGAAGCCGGGGACGATGCCGCTTTTATCGCCAAGGCGCTCGGCGAAATCGCCCGCGCCCACGGTATGGCGAAGCTGGCAAAAAATACCGGGCTTGGGCGCACCAGCCTTTACAAAGCGCTGTCCGGCGAGGGCAATCCGAGCTTTGCCACGATCCTGAAAGTGACTCGCGCGCTTGGCTTGAAGCTTCACGCAGCACCGCTGAAAACGGTTTGACTGCCGCTGCGGCGGTAGCTCATGGAGACAGGAGCAAGCAATGCGACATGCCTTGCCGTACCTTGCGCCGCGTATAAAATTATTTTGGAGACGGTCATGGAAATCACATTGGTTGCAAACAAGAAGCAAATTTCCATCTTGAAACCCATGCGGCAACGACTTGGAATGCGGCGATAATGCGCATATTCCTCATTTTGCTGTTCGCTTTCTCCCTGTCGGCACAGGCGGGATTGTTGTCCGGCGGCTTCACCCATACCCTGGCGGTTCATGCCGCGAACGGCGGCAGAGTGTTGGCGTGGGGCGACAACACCTACGGCCAGTTGGGGGATGGCAGCAACACCAGCTCGCCGCTGGTCGTGGACGTTTTCGGCCTGACCAACGTAATCAGCGTGTCCGCCGGAGACGGCTACAGTCTGGCGCTGGATTCCAACGGCTATGTGTGGGCGTGGGGCAAGAACGATGTGGGGCAGATCGGCGACACCACCACCACTGCCCGCAATACCCCGGTGCGGGTGTCGCGCCTGAGCAAAATGATACAAATCGCGGCGGGCAAGGATTTCGGGTTGGCGGTGAAAAACGACGGCACGGTGTGGGGCTGGGGCTCCAATGCTCACGGTCAGCTCGGCGTGGCAGTCGCGGACGACGCTCTATACTTTACCTCCCCTATACAAGTAAGCAGCGGCAGCCTGACCGATATCCAGAAAATCACCGTCGGCAACGATTATTCCCTGGCGCTCAAGTCGGACGGCACGGTCTGGGCCTGGGGCGCCAACAACCAGGGGCAGCTCGGGGTGGGCAACACCATCGACAGCATCACGCCGCTGCCGGTCGCACTCCCCGGCGGCACAGTCATCACCGAGCTGGCAGCGCGCAACCATAGCCTGGCATTGCAGAACAACGGCTCGATCTGGGCATGGGGTAAAAACGACATGGGGCAGCTCGGCGACGACACCACCACCCAACGCAACGAGCCGGTAAAAGTAGTCGATATCGGCGATGCGCGGGGCATCGCGGTAACGGACACCTGGTCGCTGGCGCTACGCAACGACGACAGCGTCTGGGGGTGGGGCGACAACGACAGCGGCCAGTTGCTCGACAAAACCAAGACCCAGCGCCATTACCCGGTGAAAGCGCAAGGGCTGGCGGACGTGGTTTCCCTGGCTGCCGGGCCGGATTTTGCGGTGGTCTGCAAATACCAGGGCGACGTCCTCGCCTGGGGCGCCAATGGCAACGGCCAGCTAGGTAGCGGCAACACCAGCGCCAATTACACCGCCGCAGCGGCGGTGAACAAAGCATCCGATGTCGCGCTCATCCTGCAATCCGCCGGCGGCGCCACCCCTATCGCCACCGCCAAAATCTCCGGCACCCCCGCCAATCTTACCCTGTCAACGATCATCACCCCTTCCGACGCCGATCTGGGACGCATGGGATTCCCGCTGGTTTGGGCCAATATACCGGGATTCGGCGACTTTTACCTGACCATTTTCGGTTGGGTCGCCGGCAGCACGCCGGTTCCCTATAGCGGCCTGGCAGCGCTGAAAGCAATCGAAATCCCCGTGCTCAAAAATCTCGACGTCGGCGCTTACCCCGGCGCCAAAGTTTACGCTGCCTACGGTTTTTCTCCCGGCGCAGGGGCGGCGGATGCGCGTATTGTTGAAATCTACGCTGCTCCCTGAGCGAGTGGCCCGCGTTGGGTGCATAACCAGCGGGTATTGCGCCGCATGTAAACAGTCGTTCGTCCGCAAGCACCCCCTCTTATTCACGGGTTGGTGCAATGCGCTATCGCTTATTGCACCTTGCATTTCTAGGCACGATGAAAATATTGTTTTTACTGTGGGAATGCTGTAGTATTTTCGCTTTCGCTTGCCATGAACCTGATCAAGCGGTATTTAGGGGAGCTTGGAACGTGCGGGTGTGGTAGTGTGCTAAAAACCGGTTAAACATCCGATAAAAATTTTTCATCATTGATTTTAAATGTTTTTTTATAAACCAGCCTGATAAAATTTTAGGTATTTTATGTATTTTATCGGGGGTTGCTTTACGTTAGGCGACTGAAGGACACCTCAATGAGCGACGAAAAAAATCTTCCCAGATGGATTCCCATCACTGCCGCTGCTAGCACTTTGTCCGTGCCATTTTTTTACATCTTTGGCTACACTTACGACCAAGGCTATCTTCACGTATTTGGCATCAGCAATGAATTTTTCGCTCGCTCACCACAAGAATATTTGGTATTTGCATTTTTTGCTTGCTTGGAAATTGCCACTTCGACACTGGACTTCATGTCAAAGAATGAGAAGCTGTTCTTAGTAATCGCAATTGCATTTGGTGTGATCGCTTGGTGTATTGTATTCGCAAGCAAACACTGCCTGGGTGACCGAGTTAGAAGTAAAGTTACTCCGCTTAAGAATCATCGATTGTTCAACTACTTTTTCTTCCCGGTAATGTTTGCCTCGATGTCCTACCTGTTGCCAGTCGCTTTGGTTATCTCAATTTTCTTAATCCTGTTTGTACCGGTAGTTTCGTACTTCGAAGGTGTGAGTGATGCCGAGAAAAAAATTGCAAAGGCAAAGCCATGTCAATGTTCCTCTGCTCCGACAGCGGGGTGTGTCGTACTTATCGAAAATGGAAAGCCCGTGGCATTGGGAACGTTTGTGGCACGGAGCCAATCCCATTTGGCACTCTATGCAGACGGTAAGACATCAATCTTTCCCGTAAAAGATCAAGTTGTTGAGGTAGTGCCGGCACCAAAGTCGCCTAATCCTGCGGTGCAGGGGACGCTACGCGATAAAGCCGCGCAGTGCCCCTGACCTTGAACGTTGGTGCGTTTGGAGAGTAACGGTGGACATACGGTATTTTCTAAATCGGAAGGTGAACTTCATTCGGCAGTTTTACGAAATATCGTCTGCGCCGTTCATCAAGCGTAAGCGGCAGATCGAAGCAAAAGCGGTATTATGTAGCTATTGCACAAAGCAAGTTAAAACAATAGGTTACGCAACATGATAAATCTTCTATTATTTTCGTAACTGATTGATTAATTGGAAGCCAATTACCGGCTTTGTGCGGTTGC
>JBAYVP010000159.1:0-10927 GCA_041674485.1 Sulfuricellaceae bacterium | reverse complement strand
TAGGGTGGTTCCAAACATCTTTGTTATCAATGTGCAACGCCCTCACCCCAATCGGCAGGGTAAATTTGTTCCCGGCACGGAAAAAACCGATTTACCGCAGAGGACGCGGAGGACGCAGAGGAAAAGCACGAGGGGGGTTCCTCTGCGTCCTCCGCGTCCTCTGCGGTGAAAAAGGTTTTGTCTTTATGGGTCATGAGTCGAGCTGAGTCGAGTCTTCAGCACAAATAATGTTAACGATATTTGCGCGCCGTTGTACTAGCCCCTAAGTTTGCGTCGCCGAAAACCGGTATCCCGAGCCGCGCACCGTTTGCACCAGATGGTCGTGCCCGGTGCCTTCCAGCGCGCGGCGCAGACGCCGGATATGCACATCCACCGTGCGGTCTTCTACAAAAACCTGGCTGCCCCATACCTGGTCCAGCAATTGGACGCGCGAATGGACGCGCTCCGGGTGGGTCATGAGAAAATGCAACAAGCGGAATTCAGTGGGTCCCAGTTCGAGCGGCTGGCCGTTGCCGCTGACCCGGTGGGTTTGCGGATCGAGCCTGAGGCCGCCGCTTTCCACCGGATCGTCGGTCATTTGCGGGGCGCGGCGGCGTAGCACCGCCTTGATGCGGGCGATCAGCTCGCGCGGGCTGAACGGTTTGGTGATGTAATCGTCGGCGCCGGTTTCCAGGCCGGTGATCTTGTCCTGTTCGTCGCCGCGCGCCGTCAACATGATGATAGGCACTTCTCTGGTAAGCGTGTCGCCCTTGATTTTGCGCGCGAATGCCACGCCGCTCATGCCGGGTAACATCCAATCGAGCAGGATCAGGTCGGGCAGCGTGTCGCGCACGATGGTAAGTGCTTGCTCCGCGCTGTGGGCGGCGATGGCGCGATGGCCGGCCTGCCGCAGGGTAAAGGCGACCAATTCCTGTATGGCCGGTTCGTCTTCTACGACCAGGATGGTGGCGGGCATGGTGTTTTTTTCCTCACAATTCCAATGGTTGCCATATTATGACGTGAATGTGACAGATTGGTGACGCCATGGTTTGTCAAGGAGCCGTCCCCCACGAAACAGGGTAAATTTGTTCTCAGCACGGAAAAAACCGATTTACCGCAGAGGACGCAGAGGAAAACCCTCATGCTCTTCCTCTGCGTCCTCCGCGTCCTCTGCGGTGAAAAAGGTTTTGTCTTTGGCTCATCTTGGGTTTTGAGGACACAGCTGGGGTGGAGGTTTGTTTAGTTGGTTGGACAATACCTGCATCACTTACGGACAGGGTCAAACTTCCCCGTTCATGGTTCGACTGGGCTTTACCACGAACGGGGAAGTTTGACCCTGTGCCTCGCACGTATGCTGATGTTATACCTACATTATTTTTAATCCGTTCGCCCTTATGAGCCTTGTCTTTATGGGTTGCCGCCATGAGTCGAGCAGCGTCGCGCTAAAATTGCTTGGGATTCATGGATGTTTTCCATCATTGATTTTCATTATGAATTTCTGAGAACAAATTTACCGTCCCCCACGAAACGCTCAAAGAAGGCGGAGCGCTTTTCCCTTATACTTTAACTTCGGTTATCATGCCAACTTTACGAACCGTTTGAACTATATGGAAAACACCACCAATTTCGGTTTCGAAACCGTCGCGGAAGCCCAGAAAGCACAAAAGGTCGCTGGGGTGTTCCATTCCGTCGCCAACCGTTACGACTTGATGAACGATTTAATGTCGTGCGGCCTGCATCGTTTATGGAAACGTTTCGCCATCGAACAGAGCGGCGTGCGCGAAGGCAGCCGTGTGCTCGATGTGGCGGGCGGCAGCGGCGACTTGTCGCGCGCTTTCGTGAAGCGGGTCGGCAGCGCCGGCCAAGTGATCCTCACCGACATCAACAGCTCCATGCTCTGCGTCGGACGCGACCGCCTGCTGGACGAGGGCGTGATCCCGCTGGCGGCGCAATGCGACGGGGAAAAACTGCCGTTTCCGCGCAATTATTTCGACTGCGTCAGCGTCGCTTTCGGCCTGCGCAACATGACCCACAAGGATGCCGCGCTCCGGGAAATGCACCGCGTACTGCGCCCCGGCGGACGCCTGCTGGTGCTGGAGTTTTCCAAGGTCTGGAAACCGTTGCAACCGCTATACGACTCCTATTCGTTCAACTTGCTGCCGGCGATGGGTAAACTGGTGGTGAACGATGAAGACAGCTACCGCTACCTGGCCGAATCCATCCGCATGCACCCCTCGCAAGAGGAATTGAAGGCAATGATGGAACAGGCCGGATTCGAGCGCGTTGAATATTTTAATCTGGCCGCGGGCGTCATTGCGTTGCATAAAGGGTATAAGCTGTAACACAATTTTTTAATATTATGGAGGTGTCGGACATGAAGAAATTCTTATCCCTGTTTTTCGTCATATTGGTGAGTTTCGGGTTGGCGGTTCAGGATGCCGACGCGAAACGTTTTGGTGGTGGCGGCAATATCGGCAAGCAACGCTCGACCACTTCCCAGCAGACGGCGACGCCGCCTAAGCCGGCGCAAGCGCCGGCGGCAGCACCTGCACCGGCGCCCAGCGGCGCAAGCAAATGGCTGGGGCCGTTGGCCGGTTTGGCGGCGGGCGGCTTGCTGGCTTCGATGTTCATGGGCGGCGGGCTGGGTGGACTCGCCGGCGGCATAGGAAGCATCCTGATGATGCTGGCGCTTGCCGCCGGAGTTTTCTTTATCATCCGCATGTTGCGCAAGCCCCAGCCGCAAACCCAGCCTATGCAATACGCCGGTTTGGGCGGGAACGTCGAGCCTGGCCTGACGAACACCGGCATGTTGAACGCCGGCGGCGCGGCGGCGATGCCTGCTGCGGCCTCCACCCGCCCGGCGTGGTTCGAGGATGAACCGTTCCTGCGCGAGGCGAAAAAGCATTTTATCCGCTTGCAGGACGACTACGACCGTAGCGATTTGACCGACATCCGCGAATTCGTCACGCCGGAAATGTTCGCCGAAATCAACATGCAAATCCGCGAACGCGGCAACCAGCCGAACAAAACCGAAGTCGTGACGCTGAATGCCGCGATGCAGGAAGTGGTCACCGAAGGCGACTGGGTCATCGCCAGCGTGCGCTTCGACGGCATGGTCCGCGAGGAAATCGGCGGCGCAGCCGAGCCGTTCAATGAAATCTGGCACATCCAGAAATCCCAGGTGCAACCCAACGCAACCTGGCTGATTTCGGGCATACAGCAAGTCTGATTCCCCGTCCCGCGCCCATCCTTGGTCGTCAGGGATGGGTTTTCCCGCAACAACCCTGACAAAAAGTTTCCCCGATGCGTTTCCTGCGCCTGATCAAAATCCTCCATGTAGTATTTCATTTCGGCCTGGAGGAATTTTTCCTCGGGCATGAACGTTTTCGCGCCATGCGCTGGCTGGTCAAGGCGGCGCTGTTCCGGCGCAAGCTCGACGAGCCGCGCGGAGTGCGGCTGCGGCTCGCGCTGGAAAGCCTGGGTCCGATCTTCGTCAAATTCGGCCAGGTGCTGTCCACGCGCCGCGACATGGTGCCGCTCGACATCGCCGACGAACTGGCGCGGCTGCAAGACCGGGTGCCGCCATTCTCCTCCGAAATCGTGCTGGCCACCTTGCAGCGTGTTTACAAGAAGCCCGTCACTGAAGTTTTTGCCGAGTTCGACCCCATACCGATAGCTTCCGCCTCGGTGGCGCAAGTGCATCGCGTGCGCCTGCACGACGGACGTGCGGCAGCGTTGAAAATCCTGCGTCCCGACATCGAAGGGACCATCACCAAGGATGTCGCGCTGATGTATGCCGGCGGCAGCATGATGGAAGCCCTGTGGGCGGACGGCAAGCGCCTCAAGCCGCGCGAAGTGATCGCGGAATTCGAGCGGCATCTGGGCGACGAGCTTGACCTGATGCGCGAAGCCGCCAATGCCAGCCAGTTGCGCCGCAATTTCGAAAATTCCGAATTGCTGCTGGTGCCGGAAATTTACTGGGATTGGTGCCACACCGAGGTCATGGTGATGCAGTGGATGGAAGGCACGCCCATCGGCCAGATCGCCAAATTGCGCGAGCAGGGCATCGATTTCCCGAAACTGGCGCGCTCCGGGGTGGAAATCTTCTTCACCCAGGTGTTCCGCGACGGCTTCTTTCACGCCGACATGCACCCCGGCAACATTCTGGTGAGCAAAGACGGGCGCTACATCGCGTTGGACTTCGGCATCATAGGCACATTGACCGACCGCGACCGCAATTACCTGGCGCAAAACTTCCTGGCCTTCTTCCAGCGCGACTACAAGCGTGTGGCCGCGACCCACATCGAATCCGGTTGGGCGCCCGCGGCAACCCGCGAAGACGAGTTCGAGGCGGCGATACGCGCGGTGTGCGAGCCGTCTTTCGACCGCCCGCTGAAGGAAATATCCTTCGGGCGCGTGCTGATGCGCCTGTTCCAGACCTCGCGCCGTTTCAACGTGGAAATCCAGCCGCAATTGGTGATGCTGCAAAAAACCCTGCTGAATATCGAAGGGCTGGGGCGCGAACTCGACCCCGATCTCGATCTGTGGAAAACCGCGATGCCGTTCCTGGAAAAATGGGTAGGCGAACAACTAGGCTGGCGCGGGCTGCTCGAATCGTTGAAAAGCGAAGCGCCGCATTGGGCAAAACTTATGCCGCAACTGCCGCGCCTGCTGCACCAAACCTTGAACGCACCGCAAGCGCCGCCCGAACACAAACTGGAACCCATCGTCCGGGAACTCAAGCGGCAGAATTTACTACTGGTTGCGCTGTTGCTGCTAATCGTTTTTGGGTTGTTTTTGCCTTTCATTTTTTCGTATGGCGTCCAATGAGATGAGTTGACCATGAAGCCGTCTCCGCCGGGTGCTGGTTAATGCTATAGGTTGAAGATTGTTGCATTGGAGTAAGAACATGAGGATCGAAGCAATCAGGCTGAAGAACTTTCGTGCCTTCCAGAATGTCAATTTGCGCAATATCCCGCAATTATGCGTTCTCGTCGGTGCGAACGGCTCGGGCAAGAGCACGCTGTTTTCAGTCTTTGGCTTTTTGCGCGATGCCATGACCACCAATCTGACGGCGGCGTTAGGCAAATTGGGCGGAAGCAGGGGGTTTCAGGAAGTTCGAAGCCGGGGAAGCTCCGGGCCTATCGAAATCGAGTTGAAATTGCGCGCGGACTTGGGGCGCGGCTCTCCTACCTTAATTACCTACAGCCTGACCATAGATGAGGAGCGTGGCAAGCCTGTTGTTGCCCGTGAGATTCTTCGCTACCGGCGCGGCAGCAAGGGGCAGCCTTGGCATTTTCTTGATTTCAGCCATGGCACCGGTGAGGCGGTCACCAATGAATTGGAATCCGTAACCAACGCAAAAGACCTCAAACGGGAAGCGCAAACACTTAAAAGCCCGGATATTCTGGCGATCAAAGGGCTAGCGCAATTCGAGCGTTTTCCTGCTGTAGTGGCGCTAGGCAACCTGATAGAAAACTGGCACCTGTCGGATTTTCATATCAGCCGTGCGCGGCCTGAACAGGAGGCAGGATACGCTGAGCACCTTTCCCGCGAAGGGGAAAATCTTTCTTTGGTGGTGGAATATTTGCACAAGCACCACCCGGAGGTATTCGCCGATATTCTGGAAAAAATCAAAAACCGCGTACCCGGAATCTCCCATGTTGAGGCTAAGACGACGGAAGAAGGACGAGTATTGCTGAAATTTCAGGATGGCGCTTTCGAGGACCCGTTTCTTGCGCGTTACGTATCGGATGGCACGATCAAGATGCTGGCGTACCTGGTGCTGCTGTATGACCCCTCGCCTCACCCTCTGCTGTGTGTCGAGGAGCCGGAAAACCAGTTGTATCCATCCCTGTTGTGGGACTTGGCGGAAGAATTCCGCGCCTACGCCATGCGAGGGGGGCAGGTGTTTGTTTCAACCCATTCCCCCGATTTTCTTAACGCCGTGAAATTGGGCGAGGTATTCTGGCTGGTGAAGGAAAATGGCTACACCCTTGTCAAACGCGCCGAGGAAGACCCGCAAGTTTCCGCCTATATGGCCGAGGGCGACCAAATGGGCTACCTCTGGAAAGAAGGATTGTTTCAGGGAGCAGCCCCACGATGAGAACATTGGTTTTCATGCTGGAAGAGCCTTCGGCCCAGGACGCTTTGCAAGGCTTATTGCCGTCTATTCTCCCAACGGAGATTCAAGTTGAATACATGATTTTCGAGGGAAAGCAGGATTTGGAAAAGCGCATAGGCCGTCGAATGCGCGCTTGGCTCAGGCCGGACACTTCGTTTGTGGTGTTGCGCGATCAGGACAATGGGGACTGCCGGGTCATCAAGCAAGGGTTAACGGAAAAATGTCGCGATGCCGGTCGGCCCGACACCCTCGTGCGCATCGCCTGCCGTGAACTGGAGGCGTGGTTTGTGGGTGACTGGGCGGCAGTGGCGCAAGGCTTTTCGCTACCCCGTGTGGCAGACTGGAATAGCAAGGCCATTTACCGTGAGCCGGACCGCTTGGGCAACCCGGTTGCTGAGTTGCGTAAAGCCATTCCGGCTTACCAGAAGCGGGACGGCGCGCGCCGAATAGGCGCTCATCTCGACCCTCGGCGCAATTGTTCGCCCAGCTTCAAAGCTTTTGCCGAGGCGGTGCGCAGATTGGCTGGAGTATCCTGAGTTGGCTCAATCCCTGTTGAAAATTGTTTCTTTGGAGAATGCCGTATGAACGCACCAAACCAAACTACGCTTGAGCTTCCTAGCTGGAACTTCCGGGCAGTAAAGCTGGGCTGCGTGGAAGTAGGAGATATCGAGTTTAAACCGTTAACCCTGATGTGCGGCCCCAACAACACGGGCAAGACATGGGTGATGTACGCACTATACGGTTTTCTGGCTTCGTCACTGTCCAATATCCAATTGCCTGAAACACAAAAAGTCATTGATGAACTGATACGTGAGGGGCAGATAAGCTGGAATTTCGGCGAATGGCTCAACGAACATGCCAAGAAAGTGATCGATTCGATTCATCTGGCTACGAAGCAGCGCCTGCACAGCGTTTTCAACAGCTCGTCGGATTTATTTTCGCATAGCCGTTTTGATTGGGAAATCAGTGCGAATGAATTAGTGGCCTCCGCAATCAAGCGTGGCATGGACTTCCGGCTGGTGCTTGGCCGGAAGGGAAACGAAGTCTTGAGGCTCCTGAAGCAGCCAGGGGAGACCATCATACACATCACTTTGCAATCGCAACGTTTTCCAGATATTTCATTCATTCTGGCGGGGGCTATTGCACAGCACCTGTTGGGGCTGCCGCCGCGGCAAAGCGTATTCCTGGTGCCGGCAGAGCGTAATGGACTGCATTTGTTTTATCGGGAACTTGCCAATCGCCGTACCGCGCTGTTGCATCACGCCACAAAAAAAGACAAAGACATCAATCTTGGGCAACTTTTTCAGGATTTAGCGGGATCGCGCTACGCTGAGCCTATCGCCCACTATATCGACTGGCTCAATGAGATTCCCAGCGTAAGGAAAAACAAACCAGGCACTTTCCATTCACTGGCCGAAGAAGTGAAGAAAGTGGCCGGTGGCCGTTATGATGTGGACGCGGAGGGCGATATCACTTTCACGCCGCGCAAGCTGAGGAGAGGCGATGGCGAAACGCCGCCCAAACTGGACCTTCACTTGACCTCGTCCACGGTAAAGAGCCTTTTTGGCCTCTGGTTCTATTTGGAGCACCAGGCACAGGTGGGCGATGTTCTCATGCTGGATGAACCCGAACTAAATCTTCACCCAAGCAATCAGCGTCTAGTGGCGCGTCTGTTGGCGCGCCTGGTAAACAGCGGTTTGCGGGTAGTGGTGAGCACGCATAGCGATTACTTGGTCAGGGAAGTCAATTCATTGATCATGCTCTCGCGTGAACATGTGTGCCGGGCGGAATTGATGAAGCGTTTTGGTTATCAGGAAACAGAATTTCTTTCGCCTGAAATCGTGGCGGCCTATCTTTTCGATGACAGGAAAATCGTGCCGATGAAAGTAACGGTGAACGAAGGGATTCAAGCTGAAACCTTCGACGCGGTTATTCACGAACTGAACGAAACGAGCGATGAAATTTACTATGCCTATCAGGAGGCTTTCGCAGCCGGGGAGGAAAGCGAATGAAACTCCTGGTGCAATGCCTGGAGGACCTCATTGACGACGACTGGAAGCTTGAACGGTCATCAAACCGCTGGCTGGTAAAGGAATTGGGCGATAAGGCGACGCACAACCTGCTGGAAATTACCGGCGGCAAGTCAATTGCGTTCTCGCTGGATAAATCAGGAAATAAGGCATTCCCTTTCATGTGCGCCAATACGCCGCTGGGGGGCATGCACAGCGTTTGTGATGCCATTGTTATTGCTCTGTTGAACGGAATGCCGTTCGTGGTGATGATCGAAATGAAATCCACGAAAAAAGGCGATGCCGGGAAGCAGCTCCAGCGTTCCCGCGTTTTCATGGACTGGATTGTCGAGTTGCTGCGGATAAATGGCCATTGCTCAGCCAAACCCAAAGCATGTGGCGTTATCAGCTTCAAACCTCGGCAACAGGAGCGCAAGGGCACGACAACCCATGCGTCCATGCCGGAACCTGGGCTGGTAGATGGGCTGCCGGTTTTTCAGCTAAAGAACCATCCCAGGATCAACCTGGTTGATCTTGTCGATGCCTTGAAAAAAGCGGCATAGGGTGATGCCGTCAACCTGGAAAACTCCGTTGAACGGGCTGGAGCCTGCCTCGCGCCACCGTCACTACATCCTATCGTAATCAATACTCAACGGTGCATGATCGGAAAAGCGGCTTTCCTTCCAGATGGCGGCGCGGCGCGCCGTTGCGGCGATGTTTGGTGTGGCGATCTGGTAGTCGATGCGCCAGCCGACATTCTTTGCCCATGCCTGGCCGCGATTCGACCACCAGGTGTAGGCTTCCTCCGTTGCGTCGGGATGCAGCCGGCGAAACACGTCCACCCAGCCGACCTGGTCGAACATCTCGCTCAGCCAGGCGCGTTCCTCGGGCAGGAAACCGGAATTTTTGCGGTTGCCGCGCCAGTTTTTGAGGTCGATTTCCCGGTGGGCGATGTTCCAGTCGCCGCACAGTATAATTTCCCGCCCGCCGGCGCGTAGCTCGCGCAACTGCGGCGCGAAATTTTCCATGAAGCGGAACTTGGCGGCTTGGCGCGCTTCGCCGCTGGAGCCGGAGGGCAGATAGAGCGACACCACGCTCATGGCGCCGAAATCGCAGCGCAAATAGCGTCCCTCCGCGTCGATTTCGGCGATGCCTAGGCCCGCCGTCACGTTATCCGGCGCGCGGCGCGAGTATAGCCCCACGCCGCTGTAGCCCTTTTTCTCGGCAAAATGGAAATGGCTGTGCCAGCCCTGCGGGGCGGCCATTTCCGCGCTGAGGTCGGCGGCTTGCGCCTTCAGTTCCTGGACGCAGACGATGTCCGCCTCCTGCACCGCCAGCCAGTCGAAAAAACCTTTGCCGGCGGCGGAGCGGATGCCGTTGAGATTCAGGGTTATAATTCGCAATTATTTCTCCCGTGCAAAATATTCATGTCGGACTTAAAACAGGATTTCATCGCTTTCGCGGTCGAGCACAAAGTGTTGTGCTTCGGCGAATTCAAAACCAAGGCCGGACGCCTCAGCCCGTATTTCTTCAACACCGGGTTGTTCAACGACGGCGCGTCCCTGGCGGCGCTCGGGCAATTTTACGCGAAAGCGATCATGGCTGCGGAGTTGCAATTCGACTTGCTGTTCGGCCCGGCCTACAAGGGCATCCCGCTGGCGGCGGCGGTCGCCATCGCGCTTGCCGGGTGCGGGCGCAACACGCCGTTCGCCTTCAACCGCAAGGAAGCCAAGGACCACGGCGAAGGCGGGTTGACCATAGGCGCGCCGCTGCAAGGCCGTGTGCTGATCGTGGACGACGTGATTTCGGCGGGCACATCGGTGCGCGAATCGGTTGCGTTAATTAAGGCCGGCGGCGCCGCGCCGTGCGGCGTGATGATCGCGCTCGACCGCCAGGAGCGCGGCTCGGGCGCATTGTCGGCGGTGCAGGAAGTGGCGCAACAATATGGCCTGCCGGTGACCGCCATCGTCACGCTGGCGGACATTATCGGATACTTGCGGCAGCGACCGGAAATGGTGGAAAATCTGCAAGCGGTGATACGTTATAAACAACAATACGGCGTTTTGGAAAACTAACCATGTACAAGCATATATTTATCGTTCTGTTGGCGTTGGCCGCACTACAGGTTGGCGCCGGCACCATCAAGAAATGGGTGGACGAGCGCGGCGTCACCCATTACGGCGATTCCGTCCCGCCGGAATACGTGAAACAAGGCAGCACCGAATTCAACTCCATGGGCACCGTGGTCAAGAAAACCGAGCGCGCCATCACCGCCGAAGAACGCAAGGCGCAGGAAGAAGCGCGGTTAAACCAGGAAGCGGCCAAGCAGAAAGAAATGGAGCAACAGCGGCGCGACAAGGCGTTGCTCAACACCTATACCAGCGAGAAGGAAATCGACCTGGCGCGCGACCGCAACCTGCAACAGGCGGAAGTGCAAAGCAAGAGCGCCGAATTGCGCATCAAGCAGGTCGAAGAGCGCCTTGCCAAATACCGCAACCAAGCCGCAGCCGCGACCAAGGCCGGCAAGCCGCTCCCCGCCGATCTGAAGCAGGATATCGCCAATGCCGAAAATGAAATCCGCCACCAGAAAGGCGCTATCCAGCAAAAAAAGAAAGACATCGAAACGGTGCGCGCCAAATTCGAGGCCGACAAAGTGCGTTACCGTGAGTTAACGCAGAAATGACGATGGATAGCAGGGTAAATTTGTTCTCAGAAATTCATGATGAAAATCAATGATGGAAAATGTTCATGAATCCCAGGCAATCTTAGCGCGACGCTGTTCTACTCATGGCAGCAACCATTAAAGACAAAACCT
>JBAYVP010000158.1:0-10960 GCA_041674485.1 Sulfuricellaceae bacterium | reverse complement strand
CGCCCCGCTTGACCAAGTCCTGCGCGAGCAGCCCGACATACACCAACATGCGTAGCGCCATCCAGGGGTCGGGTTCGCTCTGGAATTCCAGCACCAAATATATCCATAACCAACGCTCTTTCAATCTGACACGCCAGACCACATCGTCGTGCCGCTGTTTGAGCGTGGCGGTTACGTAGCTCGCGTTGATACGCTCCAGCGTGGAGAAGTCCGCCTCATTTATCCACTCCCCGGACACATAGCCGACAAGCAGGTCGCGCACCATCTCCGGGTGCGAAAACAGCAGTTTGTAGCCGGTGTCGTGGTCGTGCGCCATGGGCGGATTGTAGCGTAAAGCGGCGGGAAATGGGGCGGAGCACGAAAGTGGGATAGATTTATTTTCCCGCCAAGGGCGGGCACGGCTTTTCGCGCCTACGCGGCTTAACGTGACAGCCCAGGGTGGGCGCGTTTTTTGTGCCCACGCTGTTGATGCATTTCCCGCACCCTGAAAACCGTACACTCCAGCCCGTTCAACGGAGGTTTCCAGGATAAACTGTCCGGTTTTATGATGCGCCCGATGAGGTGCGGAATGAAGCCGACAGCGTTGTGATACGGAAGATGCGTTTTGAAGGAGCCTATGGGGATTGGAAAGCGGGTCGTCTGACCCAAGCGGAGGCAGCGCGGTTGCTTGGGAGTGGGATGACTATTTCGACAAGCCAATAGTTACGCAGTAACGAACGCTCGGCACATGATCCCGCAATGCAAAAACCACTAAGCAACTTGAACCTAGAAAGCTCAGTTGACCGCTTGCCTGGACGTGTAACATGGTGGTTCTAAACAACTTTGCCATATATTTTACGTTCACCCGTATGGTGAGAACGCTACGGGCTGGATTGCACGGTTTTCCGGGCGCATGGCGGCGTTGCAACTACAAGAGAAGGGAATGGAACGACCATTGCGCGTCGTTGCGCCTTGCCCTGCACCCGGAAAACCGCACACTCCAGCCCGTTCAACTGAGCTTTCTAGGTTGAAGCTTGAGTTATACTTAATCCACAGGCCGACCTATAGCAGGCGGCTATCCGCCCTGGTCAATATTCAACGTGCCAGGTGGTCAGTTTTATTCGCGCACAGCCACGTAAGCTGGCTGAGTGCGATGCTGGAGGGTGTTTGGTGGAACAGGAATTGAAAAAAGTGGTTGCGTAAATCCGTAGCGACCACACCATGGCGAGGCTTCCTCGCCATGGAAAAAGCGGACAATTCATTTGCTACAAAATCGGATAAATCTATTTGTTGCCAACAATTCTCGCACCCGCCCATTTCTCGAACATCTCCCGATAAGCAGCTTCTACCTTGCGTGCGAATCCCGCTTCGTCCATCAGTGGGCTGGTTTCCATTTTCTCCCGCAGTCCGCCGCGCAGGGTTACGAGTTTCGGCAAATCCAAAGCCAGGGCTGCGGCGATTTCTACATATTCGACTTCCGTGCGGGCGATTAACGAAGGATGGCCTACCCCTTCCAGAATGGAACTGCCCAGCCGTCCGGCGCTGGGACGTCCTGCTAAAGTGACGAAGGGGACACCCATATACAGAGTCTCAAACAGCGTGGTGCCGGAATTGTGGGGAAAACAGTCCAGACCTATATCCAAGCTACGCAACACGTCCCACGGTGGGCTGTGGAAACCGATTTCCAAGCGTTCCCGAGCAACCCCGTGAGCGGCAAACTTTTCCGCCAGGGCATCTTGCATCGCAACACTCCTGAAATTTCTGCTGTCAATCACTAGCCGCGATCCCTCCACTCGTTTCAATATTTCTGACCATACCCGTATGGTGCGGTAGTTGATGCGCACCGCTCGCGTCAGGGTGCCGAAGGTAACGTGTCCGCGCGCTAAGGCCGGCAAGTGGCTGACCTGTCCCATGTCTTCCGCCGGACGGTAAACATAGCCGGGGGTTTCCAGACGCCAGGGGCTTTCCGAGAACAACCCTTCGCTGCCTTCTGGGGCGCTGGCCAAGTCGGTCAACAAGTAATCCACAGCCGTAAGCCCGGTGGTGTAGCCAAATCCCAGCCAGGATAGGGAAACAGGCGCTGGTTTTAGTGCGAACGTCGGCAATCTGCTTTTTGCGATGTGTCCAGTATGGCTTGCCAAGTCCACTAGGATATCGATGCCGTCTGCACGAATGCGTTCACTCAGAGCCTCGTCGGCCATGCCCACCGTTGGCACCCAGTGATCCACATATCCCCGATATCGGGTTGTGACTTCATCTTCTTGCACCAACTCAGCATACGCATAGACTTCGACGGCTGATCTTTTGTCATGGTGAGCCAGCAGAGGTTCCAGGAAATGCCTACACGAATGGCGACGGAAGTCTGGCGAGACATATCCTATTTTCAGACGACGATTGGTTTCGCAGCTATTGTTGTGGGGACGCCATTTCTCCCGGAGGGGTAAGCCGAAACGTTTATCGAATTCCCGGTACGCGACAAAAATTTCTTCGCTGCTTTTATCGGGGTGATAATTGAGGGTGAACAATATATTGCTATATGCATCAGCATAATCTGGCTTGATTTCCAGCGCTCTGCAAAACCTAGCCAATGCTTCATCAAGTAGCCCGAGGTCTTGCAATGTTACGCCCAGATTGCTATGCGCCTCGGCGTAAACGGGGTTAATTTCCAGTGCCCGGTGATAGCTTGTCACCGCATCATCAAGTTGGCCGAGATTATTTTGTAAGCCGCCCAAGTTGTAGAATGCTTCAGCATAATCGGGTTTGATCTCCAGCGCATGGTGGTAACTTGCCACCGCATCATCAAATTGCCCGAGGCTGACTAAGGCATTGGCTAGGTTGTTATGTACTACAGCGTCCCTTGGGTTGATCGCAAGCGCTTGGCGATAGATACCCACTGCGTCGTTGAACTGTCCGAGATATGTCAGGGCATGGCCTAAATTGTTGCACGCCTGATTATCATTGGGGTTGATCTCCAGTGTCCGACGATAGCTTGCCACCGCTTTGTCTGTCTGACCGAGAATTTGCTGTACATTACCCAGGTTGTAATGCGCGTCGGCATCGTCGGGCAAAAACTCCGCTGCTTTTTGTAAAACGGTCAGGGCGTTTTTTCCTTGCATCTGAAGAGAGACGCCCATTACCTTCCAAGCCAACCCGCAATTGGGATAGCGTCCAATCAGCAAACGCGCCCGGCTGTCTATTTCCGCATAACGCCCGGCGTTAAGCAGGGCAACCAGAGCGTTGATCTCTCGATCAACAGATGCAGGGCTATTTCCCGGAGGCGAAGTATGCGACGTTCGTTTGACGGCGCCGGAACGCTTGGCGCCTTTCCGTTTACTTGCCAAACATGCGGCCAATGCTTCCACCTCGGCACCCGCTAAACCCCGTTGCCGCCCTTGAGTCAGTGATTTTCGCGCGGTATCTATTTGTCCCACCTGGATTAGCATTTCGATATAGCCAAGTCGGCATCGTCCGTGATCCGGGTTGGCTTCCAGTGCCGTTTTGAGATATGCCAGCCCCGCTTCAGGCTGATTAGCTTGCGCCATCATCATCCCCAGATAGTAATTAGCATCCGGGTGATTGGGCTGGGCTTGCAGGATCGTGTAGAAAAGACGCTCAGCCTCCTGAAGCAAGCTGGCCTGGAGGCAATTCACCGCATGTTGCAATACGATATCGAGAGACAGTGTTTCGGCGCTAGTGGCCATGGACAAAGATGATGAAGTTGTTGTATTGAGGCCGAAACCAATAAAGCGACATGCCCTGCCATCTCTCCCCTGTGCGCCTATGCGTAAACCCTGTCGCTTTATTTAGATTGGGCTCTGACATATCACGATTAGTCTGCCGCAAACCTGTTACTCACTTACTGGTCAAGTCATAGCAATTTGTGACAAGAACATATTGTAGATCAAGCACTGGAGCGGTTTTCCGCAAAAAAATGACAGGATGAACAGGATGAACAGGATGGGTTTTCTATCCTGTTCATCCTGTCTAAACGTCTGTTTGGTTCCGGCAATCGTCCGGCTTAGGTTAATGCAAAAAAACAAACCATACTTTGATTTTAGTATTTGATAACCGCGATACCATTCCCGGCTACACCATATTGAGCACAATTGGTAGAGCCACTAGATTCGGTACTCGCTGCACCAACTGAAATGCTATAGGTTTGCCCTGCAACGACAGAGAATGTTGATTTGGCTATACCACCACCTCCGCCACCTGTGCCCACCCCGCTTCCTGCTGAATATCCATCTAGACTGCCCCCTGATGCAACAGTCGATGATGGGTATATATGGCTTGCGCCATTAGCTACGACTTGGCCACTACCGCTACCTCCTGAACCGCCAGCAGCCCATTGAGTCCCCCCATGACCTCCGCCATATCCCACAACTGTTCCACCAGTGCCTGAAACCGATGAACTTCCAGCAGTGCCGGATGCTGTTGAAGGACACAGAACCCATGATCCTGCTAATACAGCTCCCCAACTTCCACCAGCGCCGCCCGCATACGCTGTAATCGATGTAATCCCTGATGGTACTGTCCATGAATAATTACCAGGTGAATTGTAGGTAAGTACACCGCCAGTAGTCCCTGTTGCTATATCCGTCCAAGCGTGAGAGACAGGATCGCAATACTGCATAGCTCGTGTTGACGATATCCTGACTTGATTATCGACCGAAGCATCACAAACTGTGTTAGACGGTAGCAACTGCATTGGACCGCCAGTTGCTTGAATAATGATAGTTGGTGGCTGTGTGACGGTTATCTGGCTCGTTTTCGCCACAGCGCCAATCGGATTCTGGGTGCTGTTGGAAGCGCCCTTGTAGGTGTTCCCTATGGTAATCGCGCCATCATTGCTTTGTTTGCCGGTTTCCCCAGTCTGCTGGGGCGGCTGAGCTGCAAATGTTGGTGCTGCCAGAATCAGCGTAACCAGCCAGAATCTGGCAAAAATACGCGACAAAACTCTAAAAGTGTTCACAATTATCTCCCTTTTATAACGATACGAATAATGTTGCTTCCTGTACCGGAATCGTTGCAACCGGCACACCGCACTCTTTCAACGCATTCCAAGCACGTTGTATCACATGAACGAACACACCACGAGCTTCGGGCTGTCCGTGGAAACGGCGATACTCAGCAGGCACTCCGGTACGCAACGTTCGCAAATACCCCTCGCTGAGATTCAGAAAACCGACCAAGTTCTTTACTTGCTTCTCGGTTGACTCCTGCTCGTTCCGGCACACGAAGGGTAGCACATGCCCATAAGCATTGATCTCATCCACGACATTGCCGAGATGGTTGGTCGGGGTGTGGCGCACGTACAGCTGGAAAACAGTCCCCTTCTCACGATCAGGTATCTGCGGTGCGATCTCTTTGTTCGTGACCGTCGGCCAAGCTTCGCGCTTCAAATAGGGTTCGTAGTACACGCCATCAATGAAGAATCCCTGATGAACGAATGAATCGACATGAATCATTTCATGCACAACAGTGGCCAAGTTCTCGATCGGACGACGGAAGCCCTGACGGGCTGCGTATCGGGTCAATGAATCCTGATAGTTCTTGTTGGTGTTGTAGAGCTGATAAAGCGCCGGGTATTGGGCGCCTAATACATCAAGAGGCGCGGCATTAGCTGTAATGGGCATTGTGAAGCAACATGCGTACCCAAACAGCTTCAAAAACCCCCTCATAATCTCCCCCTTTGCGATATTCCCGTAATTTGTCGCAAAAAAGACCAGAGCATAGGAAACCCAGCCATCTTTTCTAAGTATCCATGACGGATGCGCTCCCGTCAACCCCTATTTTTACCCCTGTAGAGAACAAATAAACCTGGAAACCTCTGTTGACCGCTTGCCAGGATGTGTAACATGGTGGTTCTAAACAACTTTGTTATATGCCTGCCTAGGGCTAGTCAGGAAACTCAGATAGACTGGTAGAATTACGTTGCGCGCTGTATGCATGGTATGGAACCATTCTGTCGCAGGGTGCCGCACACCTCATCCACAGATCGGTGCATCATTATTTCAAGGCTATGAATATCTACGATTTTGAAGACTACAACCAGCGCGGTTCGCTTCGGGTTTCCGGGGGAATGTGGTTCTGGCTTTTTTATTCGTTGCGTCACGCGCTTGTGTGGCTGGGGCTGTCGATTTCCCATACGCCCGACATGATCTACGACCTGACCGACGAAACCCACTGGGCGTATCTGCTGTGCGGGATTCCCGTCGCGATGCTGCTGGCCGATGCGGGTTTCCGGGCGCCCGATGCCGGCGAGTTGGCGCGCTGGACATGGAAAAACGGGCGGTGGCTGATGGCCTCTTCGATATTGCTGCATCTGGTCATTGCCGTCGGCTTGGACTTGATGAAGCCGGAATGGACGGTTTCCATCGGGAAAATACTGTTTTTTGCGCTGGATGCGCTGGGGCTGTGGTTCATCTTCACGTCGCAACGGGTCAAGGACGTATTTGCCGATTTCCCCGCGCGAATCGAAAAAGAGGAGGAGAAAAACGCCAAGCCCGAGCCGGCTAAACCCGCGCCTGCCAAAGAAGACCAGCCCGCCCCATCCGCCCCGCAGGAAAACCCCATGCCGTCCACTCCGCAGGAGCCGCTGCTGGTCGAAGCAAGCGAAGCGGTGCAAATCGGGATAGATGCGCTTCAGTCCGGCCAACTGATGCGGGCCGAGCAGGTTTTTGCGCAGGTGCTGGCGAATTTCCCGGATAATGCCGACGCACTACACCTGTCGGGAATAATTAACCATCAGCGGGGCGTTCGCGACAAGGCGGAACAGCTCATCCTGCGCGCTATCGCGGTGCAGCCCGGCACCGCTCTGTTCCACAGCAACCTGGGTAGGGTATACCAGGAGCAGCGCAGAATGGCGGAAGCGATTGGCCAATATGAAACCGCATTGCGGATAGACCCCGATTTCCCCGACGCGAAAACCGGGCTGGAGTCGCTCAAGGGACGCTCCTGGTTGCAGGCCAGGAAATGAGCTGAAAATCCACAGCGAACGCCATCGCCGGAAAATGGAAAAACACCGGCCCGAGCGCGCTCCGGGTTGCGGATGCATGGGCTGATCCCCACTTTTATACAACCAACTGAAAGGAATCGAAATGAAAAAATTCGCACCAGTGTTATTGATGGCTTTGTTGCCCCTCTCCGTCCTCGCCCAGACGGACGACGCGGACTGGAAACAGCAACCTTCCAGCCAGGAAAAGTACAAGCTGTATCTCAATGCCAAGACCTACCAGCGCGAAGGGGACGTGGTCAACGTCACGATGCGCTACGTTTTCGCCGAGCCGCAAGTTTTTCCGTTCCTTAACATCAAGTACAACCGCATGGAACGCAGCTTTGCATTCCAGTGCAAGGAACACAAATCGGTCGCGCTGGACAACAACTACTACATGGGCGACAAAAAAGTGCATTCCATCAATCCGGTGGGCGGCAATCCTTTCCAGTCCAAAGAGCAGGCGCTGATCCCGCAAAAAGTTGCGCCCAGTACGCATGAAGACGAAGCGCTCACCCAATCCTGCAGTTATATGGTTGATAAGAAATAGTCGGTTCAGGCGCTTATCTCCCGCAAAGACGGTCGCGCGTTGCGCCCGCGCCCTGCACCCGGAAAACCGCACACTCCAGCCCGTTCAACTGAGGTTTCTAGGATAATGCAAGTTCATTTACTGGTTGAGCGTGACCGCTACGGCAACCCGCACGGCTCCGGGCAAATCCGCTTGCTGCGCCCTTTCTCGCATCCAAGCCTGACCGAATGCATCCAGACGACCGCAGAGGATGACCTGCCCCGAACCGGGGCGGATGTCGTCATCGTCGAGCGGGGGTGGCGGGCCGATGCCACGCTGGAATCCGTAGAAACGCTGGTGGCGGCCATACGCAAGCAGGGCGCGAAACTGATTTATACGCTGGACGACAACCTGCTGGACTTACATCGCGGCCAGCCATGGCACGAATTTTCCACCGACCTCAAACGCAATATCGTGCGTTATTTATTGCGGCAGGCGGATGGGGTAATCGTATCGACGCAAGCGCTGAAACAGCGTTTGCTCAAGTTGAACGCGAACATTTACGTCGTGCCGAACGCCTTGGACGAGCGCCTGTTTTTGAATGGCGACACGGCGCCGCCCGCACCGGAAAAACCGGCGATGGAACCCTTGATTATCGGTTATATGGGTACGCACAGCCATTTGCTTGACTTGATGATGGTGCTGGAGCCGTTGCGCGCGATACTGCGCGAATATCGCGGCAAAATCGAATTCCAGTTGTTGGGCGTCGCCGGGAATGGCAGAGCCGCCCAGTGCTTCGACGCGTTGCCGTTTCGCGTGCTCGACACGGAGGGGAATCACTTCTACCCGGATTTCGTTCCTTGGGCGAAAGAACATCTGCGTTGGGATATGGCGATTGCGCCGCTGGAAGATAATGAATTCACCCGTTGCAAATCGGATATCAAATTTCTTGATTACGCGCTGCTGGGCATCCCTGCCGTTTACAGCAATGTTGAAGCCTATCGCCACACGGTTGAACATGGAAAATCGGGGCTGTTATGCGACAACACGCCCAAGGCATGGCGTTCGGCGCTAAGCGAAATGGCAGAGAGTTCCGCTTTGCGGCATAAGCTGGCATTATCCGCTTACGAATTTGCATCGACTTATCGCCTTTTGCGCCAAAGCGCGCTGGATTGGAAAGTTGCCATATCGGCAATTGCCGGTATGCCTTGCCTCGCCACAATTTAACCTAGAAACCTCCGTTGACCGCTTGCAAAGATGTGTAACACGGTGGTTCTAAACAACTTTGTCATATGTTTCGCGTTCACCCGTATGGTGAGAGCGCTACGGGCTGGAGTGTGCGGTTTTCCGGGCGCATGGCGGCGTTGCAACTCCTTGCAATGGAATGACCATTGCGCGTCGTTGCGCCTCTTGTGCCCAAGCCGTAGGCTGTCGGGTATGCCCTGCACCCGGAAAACCGCACACTCCAGCCCGTTCAACGGAGGTTTCTAGGTTTAACGATTTGGCAAGCGGTCAACTAAGGAATTGTTAACTTAGGCGATTTCCGGCTGAAATGCTTGCACCGCAGAGGTGCGGAGGAATTACGGAATCTCCGCGTCTCTGCGGTAAATATTTTTGGGTTCCGGCAATCGCCCGGCTTAGGTTAAATAATCATGAGCGCGACCACTCCCCAAAGCGCACCTTTGGACGCAGCCTTGCAACAGGCTGTCGCTCACCATCGGGCGGGAGGGCTGCAAGAGGCGGAACAACTTTACCGCGCCATCCTGCAAGCCTTGCCCGATCAACCGGACGCCAACCATAACCTGGGCGTGCTGGCGGGACAAGTAGGGCAACACGCAGCCGGCTTGCCCTTTCTGAAAACCGCATGGGCGGTCAAACCGGATCAAGGGCAATATGCGCTGTCGTATGCGGGCGCGCTGCTGGCTACCGGCCAAGCCGGGGAAGCTCTGGATGTCCTTCATGCCGCCATGCGGCGCGGATTCAATACGCCGGCGGTCCAAACGCTACGGCAACAGGCCGAAGCCGCCATGCTGGACGACGCCATGAGGGGGAATACGCCGACCTCTGCCGAAATAAACCAGCTTGCGACCCTGTTCAACACTGGACAATATACTGAAATGGAACGCCGGGCGCGCTTGCTGCTCGAACGCCATCCGGATTCCGGGGTGACGTGGAAAGCATTGGGCGTCTCTCTTCAGGTGCAAGGTAAAGACGCCTTGCCCGCACTGCAAAAGGCAGCCGGGCTTTTGCGCGACGATGCCGATGCGCATTACAATCTGGGCAATGCCCTGCAAGACGCCGGGCAATTCGATGCTGCTGCGGCGAGCTACCGCCGGGCGCTGGCGCTCAAGCCCGACGATGCCGATACGCACAGCAACCTTGGTGCTGCGCTACAGGCGCTCGGGCAACCCGCCGACGCCGTGGAGAGCTACGCCAAAGCGCTGGAAATAAGCCCCGACGATGCCGCAACGCACAACAACCTCGGCGCTGCCCTGCAAACCCTCGGGCAATTCGACGGCGCGCTGGCAAGCTACCGCCGGGCGTTGGAGATCAAGCCCGATTTCGCCGAAGCGCACAACAACTTGGGCAATGCCCTGAAAGACCTCGACCAACTCGATGGCGCAATGGCAAGCTACCGCCGGGCGCTGGAGATCAAATCTGATTATGCCGATGCGCACAGCAACCTGCTTTTCGCTTACAGCCTGACCGACAATGCTTCCGGGGAGATGCTGGCCGAAGCCCGGCGCTACGACCAACGGGTAACCCGGCAAGCCCGTCCCTACACGGCTTGGCGCAACATTCCCGCCCCTGCCCGGCGTCTGCGCGTGGGGCTGGTGTCGCCCGACCTGCGCAACCACCCGGTAGGCTATTTTTTGGAAAGCCTGCTGACCCATATAGACCCGGCTCGCCTGGAATTGACCGCCTATCCTGCCCACCACTTTGACGACGAGCTGACCGCGCGGATCAAGCGCTATTTTGCCGCATGGAAGCCGTTGGTGGGGCTGAGCGACGAAACCGCAGCCGGTTTAATCTACGCCGACGGCATCGACATTCTGATCGACCTCTCAGGTCACACCGCCAATAACCGCCTGCCCCTGTTCGCCTGGAAACCCGCGCCGGTGCAGGTCAGTTGGTTGGGCTATTTCGCCACCACCGGAATGACTGCCATGGACTACCTCATCGCCGACCCGTGGACGCTGCCGGAAAGTGAGGAAGTTTACTTCACCGAAAAAATCCTGCGTCTACCCGAAACCCGGCTATGTTTTACCCCGCCGGATGTGGCGGTGAGCGTATCCCCACTGCCCGCTTTGACAAATGGCTATGTGACTTTCGGCTGCTTTAACAACCTGGCGAAAATGAACGATGACGTAGTGGCGCTGTGGGCAAGGGTGTTACAGGCGACGCCGGGAAGCCGCTTATTTCTTAAAACCAAACAACTGGGCGAGGCGACAATGCGGCAACGCACCATAAAACGTTTT
>JBAYVP010000157.1:0-11009 GCA_041674485.1 Sulfuricellaceae bacterium | reverse complement strand
TCTTCATGGCGGCAACCCATAAAGACAAAACCTTTTTCACCGCAGAGGACGCGGAGGACGCAGAGGAAAACCCTCATGCTCTTCCTCTGCGTCCTCCGCGTCCTCTGCGGTGAATCGGTTTTTCCGTGCTGAGAACAAATTTACCCTGCCTCTAGCCTCTAAAAAAACAAGGAGAACGCGTCATGGTCAGCTTGCAACCCCCGGTGTGCGATTTCGGCAGGAAGGCGGCGGATTTCGATCTGCCGGGCGTGGACGGCAGGCGCTATCGTCTGGCCGATCTGCGCGGAACGCATGGTTTGCTGGTGATGTTCATCTGCAACCATTGCCCTTACGTGAAATCGATACGTGACCGGCTGGTGCGCGATTGCCGGGAACTGCAAGCGCATGGCGTCAACAGTGTTGCGATCATGGCCAACGATCCGGCGGATTACCCGGAAGATTCCTTCGACAATATGAAGCGGGTGGCGGAGGAATTCGCTTATCCTTTCCCCTACCTGTGGGACGAAACCCAGGAAGTGGCGCAAGCTTATGGCGCGGTATGCACCCCGGATTTCTTCGGCTTTAACGCCGATCTGGCGCTGCAATATCGCGGTCGCCTCGACGCCTCGCGCAAGGAAGCCGCACCCGCCGACGCGCGCCGCGATTTATTCGAGGCGATGCGGGAAGTGGCGCGCACTGGACTGGGGCCGCGCGAGCAAATACCCAGCATGTGCTGTTCGATCAAGTGGCGTAATGCGTGAGGAGTGGCTGGCGCCGACAGTTAGCAGTATCGATATGTTTTCGGTTTGCTTCGCCATTCCGCAATCCTTGTGGCGCTTTTCACTCCTCACACCTCACTCCTAACTCCTCACTTCACAATAAACACCATGCTCCCAGCCGTTCTCGCCACCATCAAATCCGTCGCCCAGACTGAGATCATGCCCCGCTACCTGAAAGTGGCGCGCCAGCAGAAAAGCGACGGCAGTCTGTTCACCGAGGCCGATGTGGCGTCCCAGGCGGCGCTGGTTTCCGGGCTGCGCGAAGTGCTGGATTGCCCGGTGCTGGGCGAGGAAATGCCCGATGAGCGGCAGCACCGCTTGTGGCGGGAAGCCAATGATAGTGGGCTGTGGTGCATAGACCCGATAGACGGCACCTCCAATTTCGTCAATGGCTTGCCTTATTTCGCCGTATCCGTCGGTTTGGTGCGCGGCGGTCGATGCGTGTTGGGCGCGGTGTACGATCCGGTGGCGGACGAGATGTTCCATGCCGAGCGGGGGCGGGGCGCCTATCTCGATGGCGTGAGGCTGCCGATCAAGGCGCACGTCCCGCTGTTGCGCCATGCGATGGCGTCGGTCGATTTCAAGCGGCTGGCGAAGGATTTGGCGCGGGAACTCGCGGCGGCGCCACCCTTTGCCTCCCAGCGCAATTTCGGCGCCAGCGCGCTGGACTGGTGCTATACCGCCGCCGGGCGTTTCGATCTTTACCTGCACGGTGGACAAAAACTGTGGGACTATATGGCCGGATCGCTGATCCTGGAGGAAGCGGGCGGGGCAATGTGTACGCTGGCGAACGACGATTTCTGGCGGGACGACTTATGGAAACGCTCGGTAATCGCCGCTTTGGATCCCGAATTGTTTCAGGAATGGAAGGCGTGGATACGGGAGCGAAGTGCGTGAAGGCCAGAGGCTTAGGCGTCCCAGATGGCGCAGAATTTTTGCTCATCGACAAGGCGCAAAAATGGTTGCATAGCCTGTGTTAGGCAACCATTTTTACAACGCAGTCGATGCGTAAAAAGGCAAGCCCAAGTGGGATATTCATTCCTGGGAATCCCAGGGTAAATTTGTTCTCAGAGATTCTTGATGAAAATCAATGATGGGAAACATTCATGAATTCCAGGTAATCTTAGCGCGACTCTGCTCGACTCATGGAGGGCAATCCATAAAGACAAAACCTTTCTCACCGCAGAGGACGCGCAGGACGCAGAGGAAAACCCTCATACTCTTCCTCTGCGTCCTCCGCGTCCTCTGCGGTAAATCGGTTTTTTCCGTGCCGAGAACAAATTTACCCTGCTGGGAATCCCCTTACTATTGATTCGGATTGCGGGAGCCGCTAGACTAAATAAAGCAACAATTTGTAGCAGGGGAAAATCATGGGTATGCCAATCCGTATCGACGATCTGTTATACGAAGATGCAAAGTCCCACGCCAGGGCGGAATGCCGCACCATTGCGGGACAAATCGAGTTTTGGGACAAAATTGGTAAAGCCGCTTTGGATAATCCCGACTTGCCGGTCGATTTCGTCCGCGACTTGCTGATAGTGCGGACGGCAGGACGCGAAGACGCCACGCCGTTTGTGCCGGAAGGCCACGCGTGGTTGAGGTCTTGCAAGGCAGCGGTTTCCGCCGCGCCTACAAGCGCCTGCATCCAAATCAAAAAGCCGACGTAGACGATGCCGTCGCCGCCATCGTTGCCAACCCCGCCTTGGGCGAACCCAAGAAAGGTGATTTGGCGGGCGTTTTCGTCTATAAATTTCAATGTGTAAGGAAACTCTTTGCTGCTCGCCTACGAATACGACCCCGCCACCCGATTGTTGCTGCTGGTCGGCGCCCATGAGAATTTCTATCGGGAATTGAAAGCAGTGAAGTGACTTCGTCCGCGTCTTCAATTGGCTTCGTACTTCACGATACATTTCAACATGGTGTCCAAAGTTCCATAAAAAATACTCCTGTAACAAAAAAATGTTTTATTGTCTATCTTGTTGCGATAAGGCGATAATTGAGTTTTTAATAAAAATTCCCCTACGTGAAAAAGGAACGAATCTATGGCAACCCGTAAAGATTTAGCGAATGCGATTCGCGCCCTGTCCATGGATGCGGTGCAAAAAGCCAATTCCGGCCATCCCGGCGCGCCCATGGGCATGGCGGAAATTGCCGAAGTGGTGTGGAACCACCACCTGCGCCACAATCCGGCCAACCCCAAGTGGTTCGACCGCGACCGTTTTGTGCAATCCAACGGTCATGGCTCAATGCTGATTTATTCCCTGCTGCATCTTACCGGCTACGACCTGCCGATGGACGAACTGAAAAAGTTCCGCCAGATGCATTCCAAAACCCCAGGGCATCCCGAATACGGCTACACTCCCGGCGTGGAAACCACCACCGGCCCGCTTGGTCAGGGCATCACCAACGCGGTGGGCATGGCGATGGCGGAAAAACTGCTGGCGGCGCAATTCAACAAGCCCGGTCACGAGATCGTCAATCACCACACTTATGTGTTTCTGGGCGACGGCTGCATGATGGAAGGCATTTCCCATGAAGCCTGCGCGCTGGCCGGCACTTGGGGCCTGGGCAAGCTGATCGCGTTCTGGGACGACAACGGCATTTCCATCGACGGTCACATTGAGGGCTGGTACACCGACGACACCGCCAAGCGCTTCGAGGCCTACGGCTGGCATGTGATTCCCGGCGTGGACGGCCACGACCCGGTGGCAGTGGATGCCGCCGTGCAACTGGCGAAGCGAAACACCGACCAGCCCACGCTGATTTGCTGCAAAACCATCATCGGCAAGGGTTCGCCCAATAAGGAAGGCACCCACGATGTGCATGGCGCGGCGCTGGGCGATGCCGAAATCGCCGCGACGCGCGCCAACATCGGCTGGAACCATCCGCCGTTCGAAATCCCCGCCGACGTGTACGAAGGCTGGGATTGCCGCACCAAGGGGCAGGGGCTGGAAACGCTGTGGAATAACAAGCTCGCCGAATATGCCGCAGCCTTCCCCGAGGAAGCCGCCGAATTCAAGCGCCGCATGGCGAATGAGTTGCCGGCCAACTGGAAGCAGCATGCCGCCGACTTCATCAATAAGACCAATGAGAAGGCGGAAACCATCGCCACCCGCAAGGCTTCGCAAAACTGCATCAACGGTCTGGCGCAGGCGCTGCCCGAGTTTCTCGGCGGCTCTGCGGATCTCACCGGCTCGAACCTGACCAACTGGAGTGGTTGCCACCATATCAAGGGCAAGAGCACCGGCAACTATATCAGCTACGGCGTACGCGAATTCGGCATGGCGCACATCATGAACGGCATGGCGCTGCACGGCGGTTTGCTGCCGTTCGGCGGCACTTTCCTGATGTTCTCGGAATACATGCGCAATGCGCTACGCATGTCGGCATTGATGAAGCAGCGTGTGATTTACGTATTCACCCACGATTCGATTGGTCTGGGCGAAGACGGCCCGACCCACCAGCCGGTGGAGCAGACCGCGACATTGCGCATGATCCCCAACATGGACGTGTGGCGTCCGTGCGATACGGTGGAATCCGCCGTTTCCTGGGCAGCCGCAGTGGAAAAAACCAGCGGTCCGAGCAGCCTGATTTTCAGCCGCCAGAACCTCAATTTCCAGAAGCGCGAAGCGGCGCAAATCGCCAATATCGCCAAGGGCGCTTATGTATTGGCCGATGCAGCCAGCCCCAGGATGGTGCTGATTGCCACCGGTTCGGAAGTCCAGTTGGCGCTGGATGCCAAGAAAGTGCTGGATGAACAGGGCATCGCCACCCGCGTGGTGTCCATGCCGTCCACCAACGTGTTCGACCGCCAGGATCAGGCTTACAAGGACAGCGTGTTGCCCAAGGGCGTCAAACGCGTGGCGGTGGAAGCCGGCGTCACCGACGGCTGGTATAAATACGTCGGCGATGGTGCTGTGATCGGCATGCACAGCTTCGGCGAATCCGCCCCGGCAGGGGTGCTGTTCAAGCACTTCGGCTTTACCGTGGAGAACGTGGTCAACACCGTTAAGGGTATCCTGTAAGACCTTTACGCCGCTAAAGATGCTCTGTGTCTTAAGCGTCTCTAGCGGCTCAAATATTTTTTATTTTAAGGAGATGAAGCATGGCAATTAAAGTTGGCATCAATGGTTTTGGTCGCATCGGTCGCATGGTGTTTCGTGCCGTCGCTAAGGATTTCCCCGGCATCGAGATCGTCGCAATCAACGACCTGCTCGAACCGGATTATCTGGCTTATATGCTGAAATACGACTCCGTGCATGGCCGCTTCAACGGTGATGTGGCCGCCGAGAACGGCAATATGGTGGTTAACGGCAAGACCATCCGCCTGACCGCCGAGCGCGACCCCGCCAATCTGAAATGGAACGAAGTGGGCGCCGATCTGGTGATCGACTGCACCGGCTTTTTCCTGACCAAGGAAACCTGCCAGAAGCACATCGACGCCGGCGCCAAGAAGGTTGTCCAGTCCGCTCCGTCCAAGGACGACACCCCGATGTTCGTGTACGGCGTGAACCACGAGAAATACGCCGGTGAAACCATCGTTTCCGGCGCTTCCTGCACCACCAACTGCCTAGCGCCTGTCGCCAAGGTGCTGCACGACAATTGGGGCATCAAGCGCGGCCTGATGACCACCGTGCATGCCGCCACCGCCACCCAAAAAACCGTGGACGGCCCGTCCAACAAAGACTGGCGCGGCGGACGCGGCATTCTGGAAAACATCATCCCGTCTTCCACCGGCGCCGCCAAGGCACTCGGCAAAATCATGCCTGAACTGAACAAAAAGCTCACCGGCATGGCCTTCCGCGTCCCGACTTCCGATGTCTCCGTGGTTGACCTGACCGTGGAACTGAATAAAGAAGCCACCTACGAGGAAATCTGCAAGGCCATGCAAGCCGCCTCTGAAGGCGCGATGAAGGGTGTGCTGGGCTACACCAACGAAAAAGTGGTCGCCACCGATTTCCGTGGCTGTAGCACCCCGTCCATATTCGACGCCGAAGCCGGCATCGCGCTGGACACCACCTTCGTTAAGGTCGTGGCCTGGTACGACAACGAGTACGGCTATACCTGCAACATGCTGCGTTTGGTGGAGCATGTTTCCAAGTAAGGCAGTGAGGAGTGAGGTGTTAAGAGTGAGGAGTAAAAACCTCCCTCCGCTTTTGATCCCCGCTCATCACTTTAGCGTTTGATGGAACACGTTTCTAAATAAGTCGGTAAGGAGTAAGGAGTTAGGCGTGAGGAGTGTAAAACCTTCTCCGCTTTTACTCCTCACTCCTCACTCTTAACTCCTCACTTCTCTAGGAGAAAACACCATGAACGTAATCAAAATGACCGACCTGGATTTAAAGGGCAAGCGCGTCTTCATTCGCGCCGACCTTAACGTCCCGGTCAAGGAAGGCAAAGTCACTTCCGACGCGCGCATCAGCGCTTCCATGGCTACCATCGAACATGCCATGAAGGCCGGCGCCAAGGTGATGGTGACATCCCATCTGGGACGCCCGACCGAAGGCGAGTGGAGCGAGGAAATCTCCCTCAAGCCGGTGGCGGACGTGATTGCCGCTAAATTGGGCAAGCCGGTGCGCTTAGTCAAGGACTGGGTGAATGGCGGTTTTGACGTGGCCGAGGGTGAACTGGTGGTGCTGGAAAACTGCCGCGTCAACAAGGGCGAAAAGAAAAACGTCGATGACACCGCAAAGAAATATGCTGCGCTGTGCGACATATTCGTGATGGACGCCTTCGGCACCGCGCACCGCGCCGAAGCTTCCACCCACGGTATTGCCAAATACGCGCCGGTGGCCTGCGCCGGCATCTTGCTGACCGAAGAACTGGATGCGCTGACCAAGGCGCTGCTCAACCCGGCGCGGCCTATGGTCGCCATCGTCGGCGGTTCCAAAGTTTCTACAAAACTGACCGTGCTTGAAGCGCTGTCCGAAAAAGTCGATCAACTGGTCGTCGGCGGCGGCATTGCCAACACTTTTCTCAAGGCAACCGGCAAGAACATCGGCAAATCCTTGAGCGAGGACGATCTGGTTCCCACAGCACAAGCGCTGATGACCAAAATGACCGCGCGCAATGCAACCATCCCCATCGCGGTGGATGTAGTGGTCGGCAAGCAGTTCGACGCCAACGAGCCGGCAGTGCTCAAGGATGCCGCAGATGTAGCCGACGACGACATGATTTTCGACATCGGCCCGAAGAGCGCGCAGGAAATCGCCGACATCATCATGAAGGCCGGCACCGTGGTATGGAACGGTCCGGTCGGCGTGTTTGAATTCGACCAATTCGGCGCGGGCACCAAAACTATCGCCATGGCCATCGCCAACACCCAGGCGTTCACCCTGGCCGGCGGCGGCGATACGATAGCCGCGATCCAGAAATACGACATCTACGACAAGGTATCGTACATCTCCACCGCCGGCGGCGCTTTCCTGGAATTCCTCGAAGGCAAGAAACTGCCGGCTGTGGAAATACTTGAACAACGCGCAAATCAGTGAGGAGATAGGAGTGAGGCGTGAGGAGATTCGAGGGATGCCGCTCCTCACTCCTCACCCCTCACTCCTCACTAAAATGAGAAGAAGAACCAAGATCGTTGCCACGCTAGGCCCTGCCTCCAGCTCTCCCGAAGTGCTGGGGCGCATGTTGGAGGCCGGGGTGGATGTGGTGCGCATGAATTTTTCCCACGGCACGGTGGATGAACACATGGCGCGCGCAACGCTGGTGCGCCAATTGGCGCGCGAACTGCACAGGCCGGTGGGGCTGCTGGTCGATCTGCAAGGTCCCAAAATACGCATCGGCAAATTCGCCGCCGGGAAAGTTGCACTGACGCGCGGCGAACAGTTCATCCTTGATGCCAACTGCACGCTGGGCGACCAGCAGCGCGTCGGGCTGGATTACAAAGAACTGGTCGAGGATGTCAACCGCGGCACCACCCTGTTGCTGGACGACGGGCGCATCGTGCTATGGGTGGAAAAAGTCTCCGGCAGCGAAATCATCTGTCAGGTGGTGAACGGCGGTGTGCTGTCCAACAACAAGGGCATCAACCGCCAGGGCGGCGGCCTGTCTGCCACGGCGCTAACCGACAAGGACATGGAAGACATCAAAACCGCAACGGCGCTGCAAGCCGATTATCTTGCGGTTTCCTTCCCGCGCGACGGCGGCGACATGGTGCTGGCGCGCCGCCTGATGCAGGCGGCGGGCGGCAAGAGCAAGCTGGTGGCGAAAATCGAACGCGCCGAGGCGGTCGGCGCGCTGGACGGCATCCTCGACGCTTCTGACGCGATCATGGTGGCGCGCGGCGACCTGGGCGTGGAAGTCGGCGATGCAGCGGTGCCCGCGCTGCAAAAACGCATGATCCGCATGGCGCGGATGCGCAACAAGCTGGCGATAACCGCTACGCAAATGATGGAATCCATGATTAACAGCCCGATTCCGACCCGCGCCGAAGTGTCCGATGTCGCCAACGCGGTGATCGATGGCACCGACGCGGTCATGCTGTCCGCCGAAACGGCCGCCGGACTGTACCCGGTGGATGCGGTTGCCGCAATGAACCGCGTGTGCCTGGAAGCGGAAAAGGAAAACATGACCGAGACGCTCAACCTCGACCTGAGCCGCGAATACACCAAAATCGACCAGTCCATCGCCATGTCGGCGATATTCGCCGCGCATCACCTGGACATAAAGGCAATCGCAGCACTCACCGAATCCGGCTCCACCGCCCTGTGGATGTCGCGGGTGGATTCGGACGTGCCGATTTTCGCGCTAACCCCGGTGGTCGAAACGCGCCGCAAACTGACGCTGTATCGCGGCGTGCATCCGATCAACTTCCTGTCCTCCACCAATGACCGCGACATCATCCTGATCGAAGCGGAACAGGAACTGCTAAAGCGCGGCGCGGTGCAAAAAGGCGACCTGATGGTATTCACCATCGGCGAGCCGATAGGCAAATCGGGCGGCACCAACACCATGAAAATCATCAAGGTCGGCGAGCAGAGCGCCACCAAGGATTTATAAAGCTGATTTCCAGGAATGAATATCCCAGATGGCGCAGAATTTTTGCTCATCTACAAGGCGCAAAAATGGGCGCATAGCCAGGCTATGCAACCATTTTTGCAACGCCGTAGATGAGTAAAAAGGCAAGCCAGGTGGGATATTCATTTCTGGAAATCACCTAAACCACAATATTTTTAAGGAGGGAATCACATGCCATTAGTTTCTATGCGTCAATTGCTGGATCACGCCGCTGAAAACGGCTACGGCCTGCCGGCGTTCAACGTCAACAACCTGGAGCAAGTGCAGGCGATTATGCAGGCCGCCGACGCCTGCAACAGCCCGGTCATCATGCAAGGCTCCGCCGGTGCGCGCAAATATGCCGGGGAGGCATTCCTGCGCCACCTGATCGAAGCCGCCATCGAAGCCTACCCGCACATTCCGGTGGTCATGCACCAGGATCATGGCGCATCGCCCGCCGTATGCATCAACGCGATCCGCTCCGGCTTTTCCAGCGTGATGATGGACGGCTCGCTGCTCGAAGACGGCAAAACCCCGTCCAGCTTCGAATACAACGTTGAAGTTACCCGCAAAGTGGTGGAAATGTCCCATGCCGTCGGCGTCTCCGTCGAAGGCGAGTTGGGCTGCCTGGGTTCGCTCGAATCCGGCCACGGCGAAAAGGAAGACGGCCACGGCGCGGAAGGCGCGCTGACCCACGACCAACTGCTGACCGATCCAACCGAGGCAGCCGAATTCGTCAAGGCCACCGGCGTGGACGCGCTGGCCATCGCCATCGGCACCAGTCACGGCGCGTACAAATTCACCCGTCCGCCGACAGGCGATGTGCTGGCGATTTCCCGCATCAAGGAAATCCACGCCAAGATACCCAACACCCACCTGGTCATGCACGGCTCAAGCTCGGTGCCGCAGGAATGGCTGAAAATCATCAACGACTTCGGCGGCGCCATGCCGCAAACCTACGGCGTGCCGGTCGAAGAAATCGTCGAAGGCATCAAGCACGGCGTGCGTAAGGTGAACATCGACACCGACCTGCGCATGGCCTCCACCGGCGCGATCCGCAAATACCTCGCGGAAAACACCAAGGACTTCGACCCGCGCAAATTCCTTGCCGCAGCAACCAAAGGGATGAAGGAAATCTGCATGGCGCGCTTCAACGCCTTCGGCTCCTCCGGTCAGGCAGCCAACATCAAGCCCATCATGCTCGACAAAGTCGCCACAATGTATGCCAAGGGCGAACTGAAAGTCGTCGTCAAATAAGCCGCAAGCGCCCGGATATGCCTTCTCGCGGGAGGAAATTGTCCGGATTGGATTGTTTCCAGCGGGATGCAATGCAAGGCGCAAATTGCGCCGTGTGGAAATGAGCACACAAGCAATTTGCAACGCGAAAGTCGCGCCCGCCGGGAGCAATCAAACCGGACAATTTCCTCCCGCGAGAAGGCATAAAGCTTTGCGGAATCCGGGCGCGCCCGACATGCCTTGCGCGGGGGAAACTGTCCGGTTTGATTTGCCGGACACTAACATTATCATTTATTGATAGATGAATTTGGTTGCTGAATCGTTGCAATTTTTGAAGTAGCCAGGATAGGCACAACAAACCTGCCGCGCTTATCCCCCATCGAAAACTGACTTTTCATGACTCAATCCGACAGCCTTCCGCTCTCCGATGACTACGACAGTCCCTGGAAAGAGGCGTTGGAACGCTACTTCCCCGAATTCATGGCGTTCTACTTTCCTGACGCGCATAATCGTATCGACTGGCGTTGCGGCTACCACGCCTGCAATACGGAATTGCGCCAAGTAGTGCGCGACGCCGAGATCGGCGAACGCTTTGCCGATGCGCTGATGCAGGTGACATTGCTGACGGGGGCGGAAGAATGGCTCTACATCCACGTTGAAGTGCAAGGCGAACGCGAAGCAGGCTTTGCGCGACGGATGTTTACTTACAATTATCGCCTCTACGACCGATTTGATCGCCCCATCGCCAGCTTGGCGGTGCTGGCTGACGACCACACCCATTGGCGACCTGACCGCTTTGAAAGCGAAGCGCTTGGCTGCCGCCACCACTTCGAATTTCCCGTGGTGAAACTGATTGACTACGCCCCCATGATTGAACCTAGAAACCTTCGTTGAACGGGCTGGAGTGTGCGGTTTTCCGGGTGCAGGGCAAGGCGCAACGACGCGGAATGGTCGTTCCATTCCAAGGAGTTGCAACGCCGCCATGCGCCCGGAAAACCGTGCAATCCAGCC
>JBAYVP010000156.1:0-11010 GCA_041674485.1 Sulfuricellaceae bacterium | reverse complement strand
GCCACAATTTGCGGATTTAGCCGCGTCTCGCGGGATGCGATTGCTGCGCAAATTGCGCCGTGTGGCATTACCACACAAGCAATTTGCAACGCGGAAGCCGCGCCCGCGAGACGATGGATAAATGCGCAAATCGTGGCCGCGCAAAGTATAGTGCCGTAGGATGAGCATATTGCGTCCTATCAGGCTTTACCCACACCGTTAGACTAAGAAATCCAGGATTACCATGCACCAACAATTCGGTCGCCTGATCGGCGTTTCCCTAGGTCCCGGTCACCCCGACGATATCACCCGGCGCGCCGCTGCCGCGCTGGCCGGCGACGGACGCTGGACTTATCCGGTGAAGAAGGAAGGCGAAGCCTCCTATGCGCTCGACATCGCGCGCCGTGGCGGTTTCGCGATTCCGCATGATGCCGAGCCGCTGGTGTTCCCCATGACCACCCGCCAGGATGTGCTGGCGCGCGCCTGGGCGCGGGCGGCGGCGCGGACGCTGGAGTTGCTGGCGAGCGGGCGCGATGTGCTGTTTTTGGTTGAAGGGGATGCTTCCACGTATTCCACATTCGGCCATCTCGCCCGTGCGGTGCGTATACTAGCGCCGACGGTGGCGGTCGAAGTCTTGCCCGGTGTCAGTTCCTATTGCGCGGCTGCCGCCGCCGTTACTTTCCCCCTGGCCGATGCCGACGATACGCTGGCGGTGATCCCTGCGTCCTACAGCGTCGCGGTGATAGACCACCTGCTCGACGAATTCGACAGCCTGGTGCTGCTCAAAGTAAAGCCCATGCTGGACGAGGTGCTCAATCTCCTCGCCCGGCGCGGTCTCACCCATGAAGCGGTGTTCGTCGAAAAAGTCGGCACGCCCGACGAGCGCGTGGTGCGCAACGTTGCCGTGCTGCGCGGCGAGGCGGTATCCTATCTTTCTCTGATGCTGATTCACAATCCGGGGCGGCGACAGAAGACAGAAGACAGAGAACAGAAAACAGAAAAACCTGTCTCGAAGTCAGCTTGCAGCCTCAAAATCACTTCTCCTCAAAATCTGTCCTCTGTCTTCTGTCCTCTGTCCTCTGTGGCCGTCGTCGCCATCACCCGCCACGGCATCGCGCTGGCCGGCAAAGTGGTTGCCGCCTTGCCGGGCGCTCGCCTGTTTGCCCCGGAAAAGTTTCGCGCCATTGCCGAGGCAGCCGCTCCAGGCGTTGCCACTTGTTACAGCGGCAAGACCGGCGACCAGGTTCCGGCGTTGTTTGCCGCTTTCGACGGCATCGTTTGCATCGTCTCGCTGGGCGCTGTGGTGCGCTTGATTGCCCCTCATCTGAAGGGCAAGGAACAAGACCCCGGCATCGTGGTGCTGGATGAAGCCGGGCGCTTTGCGATTCCGGTGCTATCCGGGCACAAGGGCGGGGGCAACGCGCTGGCCGTGCATCTGGCGGAAGCGATGGGGGTGGTTCCAGTGCTCACCACGGCATCAGACGTGCGCGGGACGATCACCGTGGACATACTCGGGCGGGAACTGGGCTGGCGGCTGGAAGCCTCCAAGGATGCCGTCACCCGTGCTTGCGCGGCAGTGGTTAACGACGAAGCAGTGGCTTTTGTCCAGGAAGCGGGGAGCCGCGATTGGTGGCCGGGGGAAACGCCGCTGCCGGCCAATATCCACCTGTTTGAGCGCATTGAGGATGTGAACCCGGACGATTACGCCGGCGTGCTCTGGGTGAGTCGGCGCAAGATGCCGACATCACCGGCGCTGGCCGGCAAGTTGGTGATCTATCGTCCGCCGGAAGGACAGGAATGAGACTTGCCGTAGGCATAGGCTGCGACCGGGGTACGCCGCTGGAAACCCTGCAACAGGCGCTGGACCAGGCTTTGGCGCTGGCGAGCGCAACGGTTGGCGATGTGGCGGTCGCCGCCAGCATCGACCTGAAACGCGACGAACCGGGCATCCTGGCGCTGGCGGCAATTCACCGTTGGGACATCGTTTTTTACCCGGCGGCGATACTGGCCGCCGTGCCGGTTCCCCATCCGTCCGAAACGGTACGCCGCCACACCGGCACGCCCTCGGTCGCGGAAAGCGCGGCGCTGCTTGCCGCCGACGCCGACATGACGCATCTGATCGTCGAAAAATATAAGCTGCACGGCGCGGACGGGCGCAACGCAACCATCTCAATTGCAAGGATTCCCCATGACTAAAATCGGCAAAATAACCCTGGTCGGCATCGGCCCAGGAGGCCGGGAACACATGACCCAGGCGGCGCGCGACGCAATCGCCCTGGCTGATACGGTAATCGGCTACACCACCTACATCCGCCTGGTGGAAGACCTGCTGCACGGCAAGCAGGTGATCAAACGCCCCATGACCGAGGAGCTGGACCGGGCGGTTGAAGCCTTGGCGCTGGCACGGGAAGGGCGTTTGGTCGCGCTGATTTCTTCCGGCGATGCAGGCGTTTACGGCATGGCCGGACCTACTTTCGAGGTGCTGTTCCAAGCCGGCTGGACGCCTGCCTCGGATATCGCGGTGGAAATCGTGCCGGGCGCATCGGCGCTCAATGCCTGCGCCGCACTGGTGGGCGCGCCGCTGACCCACGATTTTTGCGCCATCTCCTTATCCGACCTGCTCACCCCTTGGCCGGTCATCGCCCGACGCCTCGCCGCTGCGGCAGCAGCCGATTTCGTCATTGCGCTCTACAACCCGAAAAGCGGTCGCCGCACCGGGCAAATCATCGAAGCGCAACGTTTGCTGCTATTGAGCAGGAAGCCGGAGACTCCGGTGGCGATAGTCAAATCCGCCTACCGCAGCAAGCAGAGCATAGCATTCACCACGCTGGAACTCATGGCCGAATGCGAAATCGGCATGCTCGCCACGGTGTTGATCGGCAATTCCAATACCTATATGCGCGACGGCCTGATGGTGACGCCGCGCGGCTACGCGGAAAAATACGACATGGCCGGGGGTGGTGCAAAAGCCGGGGAACGCGCCGGGCGCTCGCTTTCCAGCGGATTGGACGGCTGGCTGGAAGACATCCGCGAAAGCTTCGAGAGCGCCGACACCCTGGCAGCGCGCTACGGCCTGCCGGTCGAATATCTCCGTCAGGCGCTGGCGCAACCGGCTGGCGTGGAAACACCCGCGAGCGTCGAACGCCACCGCTACAGCGAGGCCGAACGCGCCGCCATTTATCGCACCATCTCCGAACGCCGCGACATGCGCCATTTTTCCGCCGAAGCGATGCCCGCCGGCGCGCTCGAACGGCTGATAGCCGCGGCGCATCAAGCGCCCTCGGTGGGCTACATGCAGCCTTGGCGTTTCCTGCGCATCACCGACACGGCGCTGCGGCAGCGCATTCACGGCCTGGTGGAAACCGAGCGGCAAGCCACCGCCCGCGCGCTGCCGTCGCGCAACGAGGAATTCCAACAAGTGAAAATCGAAGGCATCCTGGATTGCGCCGAACTCCTGGTCGCGGTGCTGATGCCGGGGCGGGAGCAGCACATCGTCGGACGCCGCACCCTGCCGGAAATGGACTTGGCCTCGGTCGCCTGCGCAATCCAGAACCTGTGGCTGGCCGCGCGCGCCGAAGGGCTGGGGCTGGGCTGGGTGTCCTTCTTCGACCCGCAGGCGCTCGCGCAACTCCTCGCGCTGCCCGAAAGCGCCCAGCCGGTGGGTGTGCTGTGCCTGGGTCCGGTGCCGGAATTCTATCCGCGCCCGATGTTCGAGGACGCCGGCTGGGGCAAACGTCTGCCGGTCGCCGAGATACTATTCGAAAACCGTTGGCCGGGAGACGCGCAGCCAACGCCGGCAGCTTATTGATTGATGAGCCATGGGAACTCGGGGGTATGCACTTCTCGCCTCTTTGCTTCGCCCATCTCATTTCTCCTTGATGACCGCGCACAGCTTAAACCATTGTCTTAAATTTGGGGTCCACTATAGTTGAAAACGCTGTAATTATTCGGGAGCAAAACACTGGGCGTAATCAGCGCACGCCGCGCAGCTAGGCGCACGGCAGGCTTGCACTTCGGCGCGCTCGCACAGTTGCTTGTAGAAGAATTTCTTCCATTTCATGTTGCCGGTGTTGCGGGCATAAAGAGCGGGAAAAGCGGTTTGCAACAGGTCGGACAGCTCCTGCCGGTTGGCTAGTCCCAAATCCTGCCACAGGTGGTTGCCGCCCAGGCAGGCGGCGGCCACCGCGCTGGCGAGCCAGGCTGTTTCGCTGCCGTTGTCGGCGCGGTATTCGAGCAGCAAATCCAGCACATCCTGGAATTCGTCGTCGCGTAGCGGCGCGCAGTTTCCGGCAGGCTCGTTCCAGCGCACATCGCCAATGGGAAGACCACGCGCCCGCAAGCGGTCGAAATCGTCGCCATTGACGCCGCGCAGCATTGCCGAACGGTACGGCTCCGCGCCTATCACCCAGGCAAGCGCGCGGGTGGCGGCGGAAGCGCCGGCATGGTTCAAGCTATTCATATTCCTGCTCCCGGCATATCGCGCAAGGCGCGGCGCTGTTACCGCACCCCGCGCGGGGTGAACTGTTACGGCTGCGGATGCACGTCCGGCAGGTTCTTCTGGTTTTCCATCAGCATGAGCATCAGGTGCGCCATGCGCTCGGGGGCGACGATGGTGTGCTTGTTGCCCTTGGCGGCATATTTTTGGGTCAGCTCATCGGCGACATTGGCGCCGCCGCAGAGGTCGAACACCACGTCGATCTTGTCGCCCTCATTGACCAATTCGTCGAGCGACATGACCTTGATGTGGGACTTTGCGGCGAGCGCCTTGGCCGGGGTTTCGGATTTTTCCACGGCGGCCACGAGTTTGACGCCGCTGACGTTCGCGCCCAGCATTTCATTGAGGAACACCGAACCGACACGTCCCAGGCCAACTATTGCGATATTGTGCTTCTTCACGACTTTACTCCTTGTGATAGTACGGGTTGAAAATCCTATGGGATGCCACCGACCTTAGCGTTCGTTCAGCGCTTCAGCAGCTTGTCCAGTTCGGCCTGGTCCGGTTCCGGCTGTTTCATCAGCTCGAATATCAGCTGCACCAGCCGGATGTGCCCTTGTGCCGGATCACGGGCGAATTTCAGCGCATGCAGCGCCACATCCTCGGCGCTGGCGAAATTGATGTAACCGACGGTTTCGTCCATGTTTCTCTCCTTAATTGATAATTTATCCCAGTCGCGAACTTTCGAGGGTTCGCGACCGGCGGGTTGTTTCTTTAAGACCTACTCGTTCCCACGCGCTGCGTGGGAGTGCAGCCCGGGACGCGCCGCGTCCCGAATCCGGCGCGCCAAAGCCGCAGGACACTCGCCGCGGCGCGGCGTTGACGGCATTCCCACGCAACGCGCTCATCGTTATACACAAGTCGGAGCGGGAAGCCCCTCCCCCTTCAAGGGGGAGGCTGGGAGGGGGATGGGGTAGAACGACACAGGCTAAAACCAATATCTTACATTGTTGCCTGCGTCTTCCACCCCATCCCCACCCTAACCCTCCCCTTGAAGGGGAGGGAACGCCGTGCCCCATCTTTTCTGCATGTAATCAAATGATTGAAAAGATGTGTGTAACGATGAGCGCAGCGCGTGGGAATGAGACAGGGTTCGCGACCGGGAGGTCGCCCCTACAAAAACTCAAACCGGCATTGGCGCGTGAACGTAGCACTTTTTCGGGCAAATCTTGGCGCAGGCTTCGCAGCCGGTGCAGTTCTCGATAGAGTGAACAGTCATCACCTTTTTTTCGTATTCTTCATCGTCATCCTCGTCCGGGTCCACCGCGATGAGTGCGCCCTCCTCGTCCACGCCCATCAGTTGCAGCACGGCGCGACCGCACACCTTGAAACAACGCCCGCAACCTATGCATTTCTCCACGTTGATACTCTTGACGAACTGGGGCACCCATTCCACGCCGCTGGGCAGGGTTACGGAAAACACCGACATTTTTTTCTCCTCAAATAATAAAAATCAATTTCCAGCCAACTGCTTGCGCGCCTGTGCCAGCGATTTGTAGGCTTCATGGGTGCGCGCCGCCAGTTCGGGTATCTTTTCCCAGTTAAGCGGCAGTTCTTCGGACAGGTCATGCAAGTCCATTTTGAGCTGGGTCGCCTGGGCGTTGAGTTTCTTGACCCGCGCCTTGAGTTCCTCGTTATCCATAATTCGCCACCTCGGGAAACTGGCGTATCATCGCCACCCCGGCATTCACCAGCTTGTCGCCTTCCTCGGCGAGTTTCTCAAAGCTCAAAAAGCCAAAACGATGCACGTCGCGCAATTGCTTGTTGATCACCACCAGACGACCGGCCAACAGCACCAGCTTGCCAAAGCCTTCGTGGTGCATTTTCATCATCGGCGACACCATCACTCCGGTCTGGCGCTCGATGGCCAGCCCCACCGCGTTGTAGAACAACTCTATACGCCACAGCGTTTCCGGGTCGGGATCGGCGATGATGGGGATTTCCTTGCGCTTTTCCTTGTCGATCACGTAGGGTTCCAGCAGATCGGCATTCGATTTACCTTCCCAGGTGTCGTAGGTGTCTTGGGCGCGCCACTGCTTTACCAGTTCGGCGATGAACACCGAATCCGGCAGCACCGTTTTCGGCTTTTCCAATAAGGTGGCGTCAGGCATGACCGGCTCCTTCTTCTTCGTCGAAATTCAGCACGCGTTCCTGCCCCTTGGTCAGCGCCTTGCGCAGCCACGGCGGCGGCGTGCCTTGCAGCACCTTTTGCAGGCGTTCCAGCAATTCCGCAATCGGCTCGGGCTGCAACACCTTGATCGGATGCACTTTGGCGTTGACCACCTTGGCCGCCGCCGTGCCGCCGATGGCGGCGACGTAGACGATGGCGCAATCGCGTATCGCGTCTATTTTCGGCAGCAGCTTGTCTTCCGTGCCGTCTTCCTTGAGGTTGCCGTCGAACTGGATGGCTTCGACAAAGCGGTGGTTTTCAGCCGAAATCTGGTAAATGGCGAAATTTTTCGCCCAGCCGAAATGGGCATCGACATGCAGCATGTCTTCAGTGGCAAAAGCAACTTTCATGGAGGGTCCTCCCAATGGATGTTCAGTGACGAGTTTCAGCCGGCGCATGGCGCTCTCCCGGCAATGCCCAGGTATCGGGATGGACATGCGGCAGGTGGTCGATGAACAGATTGCCGATCTCGAAGATCAGGCCGCGCGTGCCACGATAACCAACGCTCAATTTGTGCGCGGCGCCCAGCCGGTCGAACAGCGGCAGGCCGTAGCGGAAAAACGGCAGATCCAGCCGCTGCGCCGCCTGGCGTCCCTGGGTATGGGTAATCAGCATATCGCAACCGGCGGCGCGGTTTTCCAGGTCTTCCAGGTCGCCGATCACCACCTCTTCGGCGGGGACGCGTTCCAGCAACACGGAATCGGTGGTGGTGACCGCAACCGCAATCTCGCAGCCCATCTCACTCAACCAACTGCCCAATTGCCACAGCAGATCCGGCTCGGCGCCCAGCGCCACTTTTCTGCCGCCGAAATAGAAATGGCCGTCGAGCATGGCGTCCACCAACTGGTTGCGTTGGCGCCGGTATTTAACGGGCACATCGGTTTCGCTCACTTCGGCGAGAAAAGTCAGGAACTCATCGTTCGCCTCCAGCCCGGTAAGCCGGTCGAATAGGCGGAAAGGCACGCCGGTCTTGGTTTGTAGAGCTTCTGCCGCCCACCGCATTTGCTCGCCGATGGCGATGGTGACCATGGATCCGCCCATCTCGCGGATGCTTTTCACCGGCGCGCCGCCTATCGTGGTGGGCAGAAAGGATTCCGGGATATGGCCGTCGAGCGATCCGGACAAATCCGGCGCGATAATGGGATGCAGCCCGAAGGACTCGATAATTTCACGGATTTCCTCAATGTCCGCAACCGTCATGTGGCAGCCGGGCAGCACATTGACCTGTTTGGCAACGCGCGGCTTAGGCTCGCACAGCGCCTCGACGATGCGCGTCACCGCCCTACCCCAGCCATCCTGGAACGCACCGCTGTAGTCGGGTGTTGCCACATGCACCAGCGCCAGCTCGGCCAACTCGGGATGACGGCTGCGGATCAGCCGGATATACCCGTCCACATCGTCGCCCTTGGTTTCGGTCAGCCCGGTGGTGCAGATGCCTATCATGTCCGGTCGGGCGCGGTTGTAAATATTGAGCACCGCCTGTTCCAGATTATCCAGCCCGCCGAGTATGGTCGTCACCTCGTTCATCGCGGTGGTCTGCAACGGAATGGCCTCGCGGAAATGGCGCACAAACAGCACCAGCCCGAACGCGGTGCAGCCCTGCGAACCGTGCAGCAACGGCAGGCATTTGTCGATGCCGAGAAAAGCCAGCGCCGCGCCGATAGTCTGGCTCATCTTGAGCGGGTTCACCGCACAGGATTTTTTCGGATGAATGATGGTGGCCATATGTTTACTCCAAATTCGTGAGGCGTAAGGAGTGAGGGGTGAGGAGAAATGCACCACGGTTTTTACTCCTCACCCCTAACGCCTCACTCCTCACTCGTTACCGTTTCCCAAGGCGCCGGCTTCCTCACCTGCGCCCAGATTGGGTTGAAAATCGCCCGGTCGATTTCCCGCACCATATTCACCATGCCCTCGTAACCGGCATAGGCCACATGGCGCTCCTGATTGATGTCCAGCCACGGCGTCTTGGCTTTCAGCGCGATAAACTGCGAGCGTCCGCCGGAGAGCAGAATATCGGCCTGGGCATCCTTCAAAATCCGGTACATTTCGCTTGGCGCCATTGCGTCGAACATATGGGCGTCGGTGCCCATAATCTCGACCACGCGTTCGCGGTCTTCCTGAGTGGATTTGCGCATCGACGTGCCGGTGATCACCATGCCGACTTCCTGCAACGCCGACACCACCGACCAGGATTTCACCCCGCCGGTAAACACCAGCACACGTTTGGCCGTAAGGCGTTCCTTGTAAGGTTGCAAACGCTGCCAGACGCGCGCCTCCTCCTCGGCGATCAGCGCCTCGGTGCGCCCCAACAACTCATCCGGTGCGCCTTGTTGCACCAGCAATTTGGCAATCTGGCGCAACGCCTCGCTGGTATCCGAAACGCCGTAGAACGACCCTTCGAAATACGGAATTCCATAGCGCTCTTGCAGCTTGCGCGCCACGTTAATCATCGCCTTCGAACACACCATCATCGCCGCCTTGGCGCGATGCGCGCAGGCAATGTCGTGATAGCGCGCATCGCCGGAAATATTGGCGAGTATGCGTATCCCTAAGCGGTCGAGCAGCGGTTTCGCCGCCCACAGATCACCGGCCACGTTGAATTCGGCGATGATCGCAATATCGTAGGGCGTGGAGATTTCCGGCTCCTCGGTGCCTATCACGTAATCCAGCAACGCCTCGCCCGCCAGCTTCGCGCCGAGATTCTTGCTGCCGGTGAAGCCGGGGACATTGATCGGAATCACCGGTTTGCCAAACTTCTCGCGCGCCGCCTTGCACACCGCCTCAATATCGTCGCCTATCATCGCCGCAACGCACGTCTGGTAAACGAACACCGCCGGCGGATTGTGCTTCTCGATGATCTCGCGAATCGCGCGAAACAGCTTCTTCTCGCCGCCGTAAATCACATCCAGCTCGTTCATGTCGGTGGTAAAGCCGGTGCGATACAGCAGCGGCCCGGAGGACAGCGCATGGCGGCTATCCCAGGAATTGCCCTCGCAGGCAATCGGCCCATGCACCAGATGCGCCACATCAGTGACCGGCTGCAACGAAATCTTCGCCCCGTCAAACGCGCACCCGCCCGCAGCAGCACCCGGCGTCAATTGCTTCGCGCAACCCTTCTTGCGTTCCTTGGCATCCTTGGCCTGATTCTTGTCGCAAGCCGGCTCTTCAAGGACGGATATGACACGATTTTTCAGTGCGCTCATTGCGGCAACCCCGACAAACGTTACTCTTGCCGGTAACCAATGCAAATCGTGTGCCACCTTGCAATATGGCGTTAATTTACTGATTATTCATTGTGTTGCAGAGCAGAGAGAAATTGCTTGTCGGATTTTAGCGGGTGGATTGTCGGGTTTGCGACGAAGGTTGTGGGAGAGTATTTGACTTTGATCGGTTCGTTATCCTGGAAATCTCCATTCAACGGAGGTTTCCAGGATGATGCGATTGCCCTGCGGCTTGAATCGCGTCCCCCTCTTAGCTATACTTAGCCAAACACCACATCCCACGGAAAAAATCATGTATACAGTCAATATGTTGGAAGCAAAAAACCATTTGTCAATGCTGGTTGGGCAAGTGGAATCGGGGGAAGAACCGGAAATTGTCATCGCTCGCAACGGAAAACCTGCCGCCAGGCTGATGCGCCTCGGCGGAAAGCCAATGGGACAGCGGCTTGGCGTTGCCAAAGGCCGGTTTGAAGCGCCGGACGACATTGATGCCGACAACGCGGAAATCGCCCGCCTTTTCGGAGTCGGCCAGTGAGGCTGCTCCTCGACACCCACATCGCCCTGTGGGCCATCACCGACAATCCCAAGCTTTCAACCCGCGCCCGGAAACTGGTGCAGGCGCCCGAAAACGAAATTTACGTCAGCGCCGCATCGGTGTGGGAAATCGCCATCAAGCACGCACTGGGCCGCCACACCATCCCCATCTCCGGCGAAGAAGCCCGGTGCTATTTTGCCGAAGCAGGCTACATCATTTTACCGATTACCGATCAACACGCCGCCGCCACCGAAACCCTGCCGCCTCTCCATGCCGATCCCTTCGACCGGTTATTGGTGGCGCAAGCGCTGACCGAACCGCTAAAACTGCTTACTCACGACGCAACGGTGGCAGGGTATAGCGATAATATCCTGTTGGTTTGATGGTGCAAAGTAAGAAACTGTCCATGAACCTAGAAAGCTCAGTTGACCGCTTGCCAGGATGCGTAACATAGTGGTTATAAACAACTTTATTATATATTTTACGTTCACCCGTATGGTGAGAGCGCTACGGGCTGGATTGCACGGTTTTCCGGGCGCATGGCGGCGTTGCAACTCCTTGCAATGGAACGACCATTGCGCGTCGTTGCGCCTTGCCCTGCACCCGG
>JBAYVP010000155.1:0-11011 GCA_041674485.1 Sulfuricellaceae bacterium | reverse complement strand
TAGAAACCTCCGTTGACCGCTTGCAAAGATGTGTAACATAATGGTTCTAAACAGCTTTTTCATATATTTCATGTGTGCCCGTTTGGTGAGAGCGCTACGGGCTGGATTGCACGGTTTTCCGGGTGCATGGCGGCGTTGCAACTCCTTGCAATGGAATGACCATTGCGCGTCGTTGCGCCTTGCCCTGCACCCGGAAAACCGCACACTCCAGCCCGTTCAACGGAGGTTTCTAGGTTGAACCTACTGACGGGAAGCGTAAAGAAGAAAGTAGTGCCCTGCCCCGGTTGGGATTCGAGCCAGATGCGCCCGCCGTGGCGTTCGACGATGCGTTTGCACACTGCCAGGCCGATGCCGGTGCCGGGATATTCTTCACGCGTGTGCAGGCGCTGGAAGATCAGGAAGATGCGCTCGAAGTTCTCGGGAGCGATGCCGATGCCGTTGTCGCGTATCGAGAACAGCCATTCGTCGCCGTGTTGTTGCGCGCCGATATGGATGGCCGGCGGTTGTTCGCCGTGGAATTTGATGGCGTTGCCGATCAGGTTTTGGAACAACTGCGTCAATTGCGAGCTGTCCGCCGTCACGGTTGGCAACGGGTCGTGGGTGATGGTGGCGGCGTTGTCCGCGATGGCGAGTTGCAGGTTGTCGAGTGCTGCCGCCAACACCTGGTAGCCGTCTATCGGCTCGAACGCCTTGCCGCGCGTGCCAACGCGCGAATAACTGAGCAGGTCGGTGATTAGGCGCTGCATCCGGGTGGCGCCATCGACTGCGTAATGGATGAATTCGTCGGCGTCCTGGTCCAGCTTTCCCTGGTAGCGCCGCGCCAGCAGTTGGACGTAGCTGGAAACCATGCGCAGCGGCTCTTGCAGGTCGTGCGAGGCGATATAGGCGAACTGTTCCAGTTCCTGGTTGGAGCGCGCCAATTCGGCGGTTTTTTTCGCTAGGTCTTCCGCCGCCCGTTTGCGTTCGGTGATGTCGCGCACGATGTGCGCAGCACCTATGATTTTGCCGCCGTCGTCCCGGATCGGGCTGAACGACAGTTCGTAGATGTTGCGCTGTAACGCGCTGGAGCCGAATTCGCTGCTGAGCGTGAAGGATTCCCCGTCCAGCGCGCGCGTCCACAATGCGACGGTGTTTTCCATTTCCTCCGGGAGGTGGGCGAGTGCTTCGAACAGGCTCATGCCGAGGTGTATTTCCTTGCCGAAAATCTTTTCGAATTCGGTTTTAAAAGCATCGTTGAAGGCGATATAGTGGTAGTTGGTGTCCAGCGCCGCAATCAGGTCGGGCGAGCCGTCTATGATGCCGTTCAGGCGGGCGTTGGCGAAACGCAGTTCCTTTTGCGTGATAAGGATATGTTCCTCGTCGTCCTCCAGCGCTTTGATCATCAGGTTGAAATCGTCGCCCAGTTTGCCGATTTCGTCCTTGCGCTTGAAATCGATGCGAAAGCCGCGCTGTCCGGCGCGCACTTGCTCGGTGGCGGCCACCAGCAGCTTCAGGCGTTTGGTGAGCCAGTTCGCCATCAGGGTGGCGAATAAGGCGCCCAGCGCAACTGCGGCCAGGGTGAAGGAAACCCCCTGGATTTTTACCTGATGCAGATTTTCGGTAATGTGTTCTTGTCCCAGGCCGATGCGCGCCCAACCGAGGAAACGCTCGCCGGCCATCACCGGCGCGGCCATATCGACCAGCTTATCGCCGCTGACCAATGTCCTGAGCGTGGGCGCACCGGTCAGCAGGGAACGGCTGGTAGCGTCTTGCAGATAGCGCCCGATGCGGCTGGGGTCGTTGTGCGCCAGCACCCGGCCATCGGGGGTGAGTAGCATCGCGTAACGCGCGTTGGGATAGCGCATCACCGATTGGACGACTTCCTGCAAGCCGACCACATCGTTCGACAAAACCCACGACATGCTGCTGGTAGCCAGGGTTTCCGCCAGGCTGGCGGCCTGCACGCGGCTTTGGCTCTGGAGGAAATCGTGCTGGTGGCCGGCCAGTTCGGTCACCAGCACCGTCATCAGCAGGGTATGCACCAGCACGAAGCCGGCGACCAATTGGTGGCGGATGGAGATGGGCCAGAAACGGCAAAGGCGGTCTATCATCGTCAATTACTCGTTCAACGGGCGCACCGTTTTGCCGAATTTCCCGATAAACTCATACACCGGTCGGTAAGTGGCGTCGCTTGCTTTTTCGAAGCGCGCCAGCGGGATGCGCGCCAACATTTCCCGGCCTGCCGCACTGTTTTGCAGCGAAAACAGGATGGCGGCGACTTTGTTCAGCAATTCGGGGGGGAAATCGTCGCGTGCGACCAAGCCGTTGTTGGTCAACGGTTCGGTGGTCCACAGAACTTTAAGTTGTCCGGCGATATCCTGGTGGTCTTTTTCGAAGGCGATCCACGGCGGCGGCCAAGTGGCGCCGACGGCGGTGTTGCCGAGATAGACGTTCATGATCGAGGATTCCTGCGAGCCGACATAGCGCGCCTCGTAGGCGTCGATAGGCAAGCCGCGCTCATGCAGGTAAAGCTGCGGCAACATGGTGGCGGCCAGCGCGGTTTTGGCCGGAAAGCTCACGGGCTTGCCCTTGAGGTCAGCCACGTTGCGGATGGCGCTGTCCTTGCGCACGATGAAGATGCCACGAAACATGTCGTCCTCCCCCATCTTGCCGAATACGCGATAGCCATGTTTTAACGCATTGACGGTCTGGTAGGGGTTGGGCAATGCCAGGTCGAAATGGCGGGCGTAGAGTTTCTTGTCGAATTCCTCGTAATTGCGCGAGGCTTCCAGCGTGAAACGCGCTTCAGGAATCCGCGCATTGAGCGAATCGACGATAGGGCCATAGACTTCGAACAGGCGTTTTGGATTGTGCAACGGATGGATGCCGAACAGATATTCTTTCTTGGCGGATAACGTCGCCGGACGATCGCCGAATTGCGGCTGGTAAGCCGCCGACTGGTCGTTCCGACCGCAAGCGGCGAGCAAGGCCAGCGCACAGGCAAACGCCGCCAGCCTGGAAACCGCCTTCAGCCAGTGTCGAACACGGATGGACACGAATCTCATGAGCTTTCTCCAGCGCAAGGCATATGACCGTTACGTGATTTTAGCTGATTATCCGCGCCAATTGGCGTTATCTGCACTGTATACCCAAGGTAAATTTGTTCTCCGCCCGGGAAAAACCATATCACCGCAGAGGCGCTGAGACGCTGAGGAAAAACAATAGGTTGTAGAATTTAATGGTTTTACCATTTTCATTGATTTCTCTGCGCCTCTGCGTCTCTGCGGTAAATAGCCGGGTAGGATGGATGCGCTACGCTTCACCCATCCTACGGACTTTTGTTGCCGCGCAGCAAAATACAACATAAAAAATTCAAACTTGTTTTGGCTTTTTACTTATGCTGTAAAATTATTCATTTTTTCCGTGCCCCGCCATGAAAAACACCGCCATACTGCTTATCAGTTGCCCCGACCAGAAGGGACTGGTCGCGACTATCGCCGATTTTCTGTATCGCCGCAACGCCAATATCCTCCACGCCGATCAGCATCAGGACGGTGAACTGGGGCTGTTTTTGATGCGGATAGAATGGGATTTGAACGATTTCGACCTGGATATCCACGAATTCGACCGGCATTTCGCGCCGATTGCGGAAAAATTCAGCATGACATGGCGGCTGGCGCTGTCCAGCCACAAGCCGAAGTTGGCGATTTTCGCTTCGCGCTACGATCATTGTCTGGCCGATTTGCTCTATCGCCATCAAAGCGGAGAACTATACTGCGACATCCCGCTAATCATCAGCAACCACACCGACACGCAATGGCTGGCGGAAGCGTACCGCATCCCTTTCCAGCACATCCCGGTGCATCAGGACGGCAAGCACGAGGCGGAAAAAGACCAGCTTGCCGTGCTGCGCCACTATCATGTCGATCTGATCGTGCTGGCACGCTACATGCAGGTGCTATCGGCGGATTTCATCAAGCACTATCCCAACCGCATCATCAACATCCACCATTCGTTCCTGCCCGCCTTCCACGGCGCCAAGCCCTACCACCGGGCGTTCGAACGCGGCGTCAAGCTGATCGGGGCGACCAGCCATTACGTCACGGAAACGCTGGACGACGGCCCCATCATCGAACAGGACGTGGCGCGCATATCCCACCGCGACGAAATCGACAACCTGATCCAAAAAGGCCGCGACCTGGAAAAAATGGTGCTGTCGCGCGCAGTAAGATGGCATATCGAAAGCCGCATTTTGCTGTATTCCAATAAGACGGTGATTTTCGACTGAGTATTAAGCCGGAATGTAACTACTCAGGGGGCTAGGGATCAGGGGCTACGCGGGGACGGGAACACGAAAATACAAGCATGGACTCCGCGTTTGCAACCGGCTCAAGAAGCGTTGGGACGCGAAAGACAGGGCTGCCTTCACTGACGGACATTCTCGCGTAGCCCCTAGCCCATGCCCCCTGAATAGTTACTAAATCCTGTCTAAACGTCTGTTTGGTTCCGGCTTGTCCGGCTCAGGACGAACGGATTTTTCCTCACTTAATAGCAATGAGTTAGGCGGGGGAAAATCGGGCTACGCCATACGCCCTATTGCGATGTCAGTAGGGCGTCGTCGATGCACTGCCCGGTAGGTTAGTGCGCACTATGCGAGCTTGGCTCTCCCCTGCCGCTGCCTTGGCGGGCGGCTCCGAAGCGCGTTCAGCCGGTTTTCAATTCGCCCAACAATTCAGGGTGGCGGTCAAGTAGGCGGAAGAGGTTGACCACAGCGGTCATCGGCTTGGCCTGCCCGTGTTCATAACGGGAAAAAGCGTTTTTACCGCCTCCGGCCAGTCGAGCGGCTTCTATCTGTGTCAGCTTCAGCTTTTTGCGAATACGCAGCAACTCTGCTGCCTCTGCGGCATCCACCCGGTCACGAAAGGCCAGCCAATCGGCTTCTTCCGCCATGTCGAATTCGACAAAGCCATCCGCGCAATGGTCGCAGAATGCACCGTGATTTTCCGAGCTAAAGATGTGCCTCTTGTATTCCTGCGTAATGGTCTTGATGCCATCGTGCAGCATCCCAGCCCCGCACAGCGGGCATGGCTGTTCATTCCATTTGCTTGCCATATCGTCACAACTCCTTGAATGAAACCACGAAGTATTCACCCGCACGCTGGAACTTGACGTAGAGCACGATGCCATTCCATTGCCCGTGATAAACGTCTTGCCAAACGTGATGATCAGCATGGGTGACCATGCTCTTGTAAAAATCCTTGCGAGTCAGTCGCCGCACCACGGCCAAAGCATCGGCCTGAGCCATACCCGCCGCCCTGATGCCGCTCCTGGCGGAGACGGTGAGGTTCATTTCCCGCTCCGTCGTCATCTGCGCCTGAATTTCGGCCAGCGGATAATGGGGAGTATGCTTTTCCATAGGGTAAATTATCCCCCTATAAGGGGAGTCAGGGCAAGTAAAGATTGGGACGTAACTTCATGACAAAGGGATAAGTTACAAAGAGCAGACGTTAGCTTGACGTCATCGCCCGATAGCGCGCCCAGTCGAAGCACGGGCCGGGGTCGGTCTTGCGCACCGGGGCGATGTCCGCATGGCCGACGATGTCCTGGATGGGGTAGGCTGCGCGGATGGCCTGCGTGAGTTCGGCCAGCTTTTCATATTGAATGTCGGTGAACGGGTCGTCGTCGCTGCCTTCCAACTCTATGCCGATGGAAAAATCATTGCAGCGCGGGCGGTTGCGCCACGCGGAAACGCCGGCGTGCCAGGCGCGCCGGTTACAGGAGGCGAACTGGATGATTTCCCCATCGCGGCGAATATAGAAATGCGCCGACACCTTGAGGTCGGCGATCAGTTCGAAATAGGGATGTTTTTTCACCTCCAGCCGGTTGGTGAAAAAATCGATCACATCATCGCTGCCGTATTCGCGCGGCGGCAGGCTGATGCTGTGGATCACCAGCAAGGGAATATCCAAATCCAGCTCGGGCGGACGGTCGTCGCAGTTGGGGGTGGCGATGAAGCGCGCTCCCGCCAAAAACCCGGAACGGTCAATTTTCATGGTGATTCTCAGCGTATAATTTTGACGCCCCGATTTTAACCGAGAATCCCGATGACCACCTTCTTCTTCCTGTTCCTGATGCTGATCGTCATCCTGATCGCCGCCGAGGTGTTCACCAATGCGTTGGAACATCTGGGCGAGAAACTGAAGATTTCGGAAGGCGTCACCGGCTCCCTGTTCGCGGCGATCGGCACGGCGCTCCCGGAAACCATGGTGCCGCTGCTGGCGATCATGGCCGGCACCGACAACGCCAAACTCAACGCGGAAATCCGCGTTGGCGCGATACTCGGCGCGCCGCTGATGCTTTCCACGCTGTCGCTGTGCCTGATGGCGCTGTCCGTGTTGACCAAGCGCGGACTGAGTGGCCATTTGTCCCCGGAAAAAACCGGGCTGACGCGCGACCTGAATTTTTTCCTCGCAGCCTTCGCTTTTTCCGCGCTCGCGCTTTTCGTGCCACACCAGCAAACTGCGGTGCGCGCAGCGATTGGTTTCACCTTGGTGCTGACCTACTTCATCTACATCATGCTAACCCTGCGCGCCTCCGCCCACCTAGTCGAGGAAGGGCACGGCACCGAGGCGGAAGCGCCGATGTTCCTGTGCCGTATCGGGTTGCCGGAAAACCTGGCCGTCATCCTGCTGCAACTGGCGCTTGCCTTGATGCTGCTGGTGGGCGGGGCGAAAGGCTTCATCCACGGCGTTGCAAGCGCCGCGACGATAATCGGCATTTCCCCGTTGTTGCTGTCGCTGCTGATCATTCCCATCGCCACGGAACTGCCGGAGAAGGTCAACAGCATCCTGTGGATACGCCGCCGCAAGGACACCCTGGCCTTCGGCAATATCACCGGCGCGATGGTGTTCCAGGGCACATTGCTGCCCGCCATCGGCATTATGCTGACACCGTGGGAGCCGCGCCGGGAAGTGCTGGCCGGCATCGTCATCACCCTCGCCGCCGCCGTCTGGCTACGCCTGATGGCGGCGCGCGGCCGGATACGGGTGTGGCATCTGGGACTTAATGGGATGTTGTATGTTGCTTACCTGGCTATTGTGTTGATTTGATGAAGCAGGGGCTAGGCCAAGCCGACTCACGTTAATTCCTTAACTCACTCAAGTCTTAACAGCCACTCGCTTGCCGTATGAAATTGAATCTCCTGCGGCAATATGCCCTTGGGGCGACTCAATGCAATGAGTTGCAAAGAGGCGTTAGGCCAAATAAGGGAGGCGTCTTGAAGTGCGCGCACTTCGCGTGCCAATGTATCCGGGCTGTCCAGGTCGGTGCAGACTTGGATCAGCGCCTCATTGCCATCCAAACCGCGCGCATAAAAATCCACCTCAAAACCGCCGGGAGTGCGCACATAATTCACCTGTGCGCCGCATCGTCGTAACTCGTGCAGCACAACCGTTTCGAGCGCGTGCCCCACATTGGTCTTCCCCGACCTGTCAAACAAAGCCATCAAACCGGTATCCACAGGATACACTTTGCGCGGGTTGACCTGTTTGCGCCGCTCGGAGTCTGTAGCGACATCCAGATTGGTTAACAGAAAGGCATCTTCCAAATGCGCGAGATAGCTATGCAAAGTGTCCTTACCCACGGCCACGCCACGCGACTTGAGATCGGCATGAAACTTATTGATACTGAACGATCCGGCGGCATTTCCCAAAAGCTGCCGCACCATCCAATGCAAAACTTGAGGCTGGCTAAGGTTATAGCGCTCCACCACATCGCGCAACAACACCACATCCACATACGTTCGCAACAGTTCCAAACGATTGCGGATATCCAGCCCCTGCGCTTCGGCAAAGCCACCCTGAGATAAATAATCAAGCAAATCTTTGTCGAGTTGAGAGCGTTCCGCCTTGGTTAAACGATCCACCGTTTTTTGCGGCTCATTGCCCGCGTGACGCAACACCTCGCGAAAGCTGAACGGCGCAACGACTGCCTCCATAGCCCTGCCGCGCATGCTGGTTGCCACTTCACGCGAAAGCAAACGCGCAGATGAACCTGAGAGAAAAAGCTCAATGTTTTCGCTATCCAACAAACGCCTTGCGAACAACTCCCAGCCCGAGATCAACTGAATTTCATCCAGAAAAAAAGTTGCCCGCCGCGCATCGCGCCATGACGGATTGAGTTGATAAAACAACTCAACGAGAAGATCAAGGTCTTCAACACGCATGTCCGCCAAGCGCTCATCTTCAAAACTGAAATAGAGCAAACCTTCGCGCGGCGTGCCGGCGGCAAATCTGTCCGCCAATATCTGCCACAACAAACTTGTCTTGCCCGCCCGTCGCATGCCGATCACCGCAGTCGCCTTACCTTTAACGGCAGGCAACCAGACGTCCCGCCGCGTCAGCAGCGGAAGCGGCGCCGCTTCCGCATCAATGATTTTCCGGCGAATGACAGTGCGAAATTGGCTTTCCATAACAGACAATTCTACCTTAAAGTGAACTTAAATAAAGGACAATTACAGCGTTTTCAATCAAGAATAGTTACAAAAAACCTCAAGACTATGGTGGTTGATAAGCGTAATACATCAACCAATACTCGGTGAAACCGCTGTATATGGGCGATCTTGCATCGGAGGGTCGATTGGAACTGTTGTGCATCCCCTATTTCTAAAGGAGGATGCGGTATTTGCCGCCGTCTTGGACGGCTCATGGTTTTATCGGCCCCTTTGAGCGGTTTTACCGTAGGTCATTTAACTCCTGAAAAAACAAACCTTGTTTCTTGGTGCGTGGCGGGGTTTTGAGGCGCAACGTGATAACAGATGACAGGACGCTCAATCTAATTTCACAGGAAAACGTGGTTTGCCCCTCATGAAAATGCGAGCCATGGCCCTCATGGCACTCGATTAATGAAATATTGTGTTGATTTGATAAATGCTGGCGGCTAGTAAAATCCGGCGCGTAGCGCCCATTTACTAGCCTCTGCACTCTAACTACGCTATGCTGTGTCCCACTTCCCGCAATGGAGAACACCATACATGAATATATCCTCCGCCGTTTCGCATCCTGACACTCAGGAGCTGGACGCTGCTTCCGTCGAACATTCGCTAATCAACCACCTGACTTATTCGGTCGGTAAAGATCCGCTCACCGCCACCGACCGCGACTGGTTCTTCGCCATTGCCCACGCGGTGCGCGAACGCCTGACCGGGCGCTGGATGGAAACCATGCGCAGCTACTATAACAATGATGTAAAGCGGGTATATTACCTATCGATGGAGTTCCTGATCGGGCGCACCATGCTCAACAGCCTGCTCAACTTCGGCTTCGAGGCGGAATGCCGTCGCGCCGTTCAGGAGCTAGGCGAGGACCTGGAAAAAATCCGCCAACTGGAGCCGGATGCAGCGCTCGGCAACGGCGGCCTGGGGCGGCTGGCGGCGTGTTTTCTCGATTCGATGGCGACGCTGGGCTTGCCCGGTTACGGTTATGGCATCCGTTATGAATACGGCATGTTCAATCAGCGCATCGAAAACGGCCATCAGGTTGAACACCCCGACAACTGGCTGCGTTACGGCAATCCCTGGGAATTTCCACGCCCCGAGGTATTGTTCCCGGTAAAATTCCACGGGCGGGTGGTGGAATATGCCGACGAAAAAGGCCAAGTGCGCCATCACTGGGTGGATACCGAGGATGTGATGGCGATGGCTTACGATACGCCGATTCCCGGTTTCGGCGGGAAAACGGTGAACAACATGCGGTTGTGGTCCGCCAAGGCGTCGCGCGACTTCGATCTCAAATATTTCAACGAGGGCAACTACATCAAGGCAGTGGAAGACAAGAACGAGTCGGAAAACCTGTCCAAGGTGCTGTACCCGGACGACACCACAGCGATGGGGCGGGAATTGCGTCTGAAACAGCAATATTTTTTCGTGGCCGCCTCGATCCAGGACATACTCTATCGTTTCGACAAATCCAAACACCCGATAGACGCGCTGCCCAACAAGGTAGCGATGCAGCTCAACGACACCCATCCGTCCATCGCGATTCCCGAATTGATGCGCGTGCTGGTCGATCTGCGCGGACTCGACTGGGAGCGGGCGTGGCATATCGCCACGCGCACTTTCTCCTACACCAACCACACGCTGATGCCGGAAGCGCTGGAAACCTGGACGGTGACCCTGCTGGAAAACGTTTTGCCGCGCCATTTGCAAATCATTTACGAAATCAACCAGCGCTTCATGACTGCCGTGATGCATCGCAATCCCGGCGATGTCGAACTGATGCGGCGCATGTCGCTGATCGAAGAGGAGCGCGGACGCCGGGTGCGCATGGCGCATCTGGCCATCGTCGGCAGCCATCACGTCAACGGCGTGGCGCAAATCCACACCGATTTGATGAAATCCACCATTTTCAGAGAATTCGACCGCTTCTACCCGGACCGGATCATCAACATCACCAACGGCATCACGCCGCGACGCTGGCTGAACCAGGCCAACCCCGGCTTCGCGCGGCTGATTTCAGCGCACATCGGCAACGATTGGATCACGGATCTCGGCCAACTCGCCAAACTGGCGCCGCTCGCGGCGGACAAAATGTTCCGCGAGCAGTTCCGCGCGATCAAGCACGCCAACAAGGTCAGACTCTCCGGCCTGATCCGGGAACGCCTGGGCGTCAACGTCAACCCGCTGTCCCTGTTCGACGTGCAGATCAAGCGCATCCACGAATACAAGCGCCAACTGCTGAATATCCTGCATGTGGTGACGCGCTACAACCGCATACGCGCCAACCCGGACGGCGATTTCCTGCCGCGCACCGTGATCTTCGGCGGCAAGGCGGCGCCGGGCTATCGAATAGCCAAGCTGATTATCAAACTGATCAACGACATTGCCGACGTGGTGAACAATGACCCGGCCATTCGCGACCTGCTCAAGGTGGTGTTTCTGCCCAACTACGACGTCACCTCGGCCAGCGACATCGTGCCCGCCGCCGACCTGTCCGAGCAGATTTCCACCGCCGGCACGGAAGCTTCCGGCACCGGC
>JBAYVP010000154.1:0-11045 GCA_041674485.1 Sulfuricellaceae bacterium | reverse complement strand
TTCTGAAGAATATATCCCAAAGACATATTTGCATAGCGTCTGGAGACTCAACCGGGCTCGTCCAACAAACGGTTCAGATCGTGGCTTCGCTGCGCTCGCACGATCTAACCTTATTCGTTAGGTGTTCGCGGTTTGGTCGGAGAGACGGTAGCGCCAGTAATCCGGGTGGCGGCTGTTGTGCTTGAAAGCAAGGATACGAATATGATCCGAAAGAACCCGGTAGTAGAGGGCATATGGGAAGCGGGGCATGAGGTAACGCCTGACATCAGCCTCAATAACGTTCCATCGCTCGGGAGCATTCTGGATTACGCCGATGGCGGTGTCGGCTGCATCGAGAAACTGAGAGCCGAGAGACGAAACGCGTCGCTCGTAAAACTGCGCTGCTTCGATGAGATCCATCTCGGCATCAGGGTGGTAAATCAGGCGCATCCGATAGCGCGCCGCGCAGCCTGCATGACCTCCTTGTGAGTGCGCCCCACGACGGCGCCGACGGAAAGCTCTTGATCGCGGCGAATGGCATCACGCACAGCCTTTTGTTCGTCGGTATTGGACAAACCGGCGTCGATGCTCTGCCACAATTCTTGCGCGAGCATCACCCGCTCCGGAAGCGGAAGCGCCATTGCTTCAGTGGTGAGTTGCTGAGTAATCATGGCTAAAGTGTATCGAATCAGGCGGCCTAGGTCAAAATAAAGCCCGTAGGATGTGCGAGGAACGAGGCGCATCTGTCGCGTGTTGCCGCCAGGATGCGCGAGCGATGCGCTTCCTGGCGGAAGCCACATCCTACGGCACTTCGCGCTCATCGAGAATCATGCGACTGATGGAAACGCCGTCCAGCTTCAGGGGTTGCGCCTTGCGCCGTTTCCAGAAAGGCAGTTCGGCTTTATTGCGTGACCCTTTTATTGTGTCCTTTACAAATCTAAGACCGGGGTTAGAGCAGCTTGACGAGTGCGGCTATCAGTGCGGCTTGTGCGATGAGCATCCCGGCCACCCATTTGATGATGTCGTTCTTGGCAGATTCCAGTCGGGCGTTCAAGTAGTCTTTCGTGACCAGTTCCTCGCCGGTCGCGTCACGGAAAGCTTCTGAAATCGCTTCCGCTTGGGCAACCGGTAATCCGGCTGCTTCCTGCTTCTTAGCGAATTTGAGGTCGCGGTTCCGGTGCAATGCGCTACGCTTATTGCACCCTACGCGGGCTATTGAGGCATTACTTTGCAAGACGTGTCAGCTTAACTGAAACATTAATTGCTGGCTTTAGACCCAACTTATCCCATATTTCTGGTGCGGGGTTTTTAATAATTAACTGACCATTTGTTGGCATGTCACATATTGATGTGTAGTGCGTTCTTTTGTCGCCGTCTGGACAAGCTGCGCCTACCCATTCAAATCCAACATTTGCATTACCATCAATTGAGATTAGATCAAGCTTGTATCTCCCAGGGGCAATGTCCAATGATTTATTTTCACCAGCCTTTAATTGTATGGCTCTATCAACGGTAACTATGTCTGTTGGTATGACGGGAACTGTGCTTGTTGATATGGCTCTGTTAGTGTTATCGCAGCCGTAGATGGCAACAATCACAAATGCAAGTAATATTTTATTTGCCATAAGTCACCTTTTGCAATGCCCAACGTAAAGTAGCCCCCAATAAAATACCTAAAATTTTATCAGGCTGGTTTATAAGCATGGTGGAAAATAACATTCTGATTAAAAATCAATGCTAAATAATTTTTATCAGGCGATTAACCGGTTTCTAACACACACCGCACCCGCATGTTCCAAGTTCCCCGATACCTTGATTCAGTTTCGTGGCCAGCGAAAGCAAAACCTTACTGTATTCCCAACAGAAAAACAATCTTTTCATCGTGCTTAACGCCGATCTCGCACAGGGTATGTCAGTAAGCGCGGGTGGGGCGTTGGGCGCATTGCGCAACTCACCCAAATCAACCTTGTAGGTTGCAAACCTTCCAGGTTATACTTGAACTATGGAGAAACGGAAACCTCACTACTCTTTGCCGGATATTCAGTGCGGGGTTGCCAATCCGGCCAACCGTGTATTTACTGCAACGGCCCTTGATGGCGGGCTGGAAATGGGGTTGGAAGAAAGTGAGATGCGCGCGGTTATCGGCAAACTGACCGTGCGCAACCTGTTCAAGTCCATGACGGCAACTCGCGATCCCGCCATGTGGCAGGACGTGTATCATGCGATGACGCCTGTTGGGATTGTTGCCTACATCAAGATTACCGGCTATATGGATGGCCGTCCGCCGGTCATCCAGTTTAAGCGGAAGGATAGCGCATCATGAAATGCCCGGCCTGTGGCTTTGATGAAATGAAACACCAGAACTGGGACAAAATAGTGTCTTATCTGGGGAAGGCTGTAACCGTTCACGACGTTTCGGGATTCCGCTGCCCCGAATGCGGCGAAGCGGTGTTTGACGATGAGAGCTATGACCGCGTTGCCGCCGCCGGCAATGCCTTGGTAAAGGCTGCCAGGAAATCCAATCCGCCGGAAGTCAGGATCATCCGAGAGAAATTGGGGCTGACTCAAGCGGAGGCCGGGAAGGTGTTTGGCGGCGGCGTCAATGCGTTTTCGCGCTATGAACGCGGCGCAGCCAAACCAAGCGCCACGATGAGAAAACTGCTTAAATTGGTTGAGCATCATCCTGAGATGATTAAAGAAATCGCAGAGATTTCCTAACATAAAGGCCATGTGGCAAGCCCGTAGGATGTGCCGCTGAACGAGGCGCAAGAGTCGCGTCTTGCCGCCAAGATTCGCGAGCAATGGCTTCACTTCCCCCCACGCACCCGCAACCACGCCAGCCCCCCAATAGCGCCGAACACCACCAACCCGAACAAACTGGCCGAGGCAACGACCTCCATCCCGGCTTTGACCATCAGGGTGTACAGCCCCACCATCACGATCATGGCGAGATTCTCGAATACGTTTTGCACGGCAATGGCGTGGCCGGCGCCGACGGTTTCGTGGCCGCGTTCCTGTAGCAGCGCGTTTAGCGGTACGACGTAGAAGCCGCCGCAGGCGCCGATCAGCACCAGCAGGATGACTGCCACGGGCAGGCTGGCGGCGTGGGCGAATACGGGGATCAGCAGGCCGATCAGGATGCCGGCGGGAAGCGCCCGGTTGATGGTTTTCAGAGTGACGAATTTGGCTGCGGTGGCTGCGCCCAGCGCGATGCCGATGGCGACTACGCCGCTTAGGTTGGCCGCCGTGCTGTTGTTCGCGACGGCCAGGGCGATCGGCGCCCAGGCCACTAACAGGAAGCGCAAGGTGCTGCCGGCGCCCCAGAAGACGCTGGTGCCAAGCATCGAGAAGCGTGCGTCGGGGTTTTTCACCAGGGCGAGCAGCGCGCCCCAGAAATCCTTAATCAATGCGATGGGGGCGAAGGTTGCCAGTGGGTGGGCTGCCGGCAGCTTGGGTATCAGCAGGTTGGCGCCGCCCGCCACCAGGTAGCAGGCGGCCACGCCGGCCAGCGCGACATGCGCCGAGCGGTCGGCCAGTATTCCGCCCAGCACCGCGCCCAGCAGGATGGCGACGATGGTCGAGCCTTCCATCATGCTGTTGGCCTTGACCAGTTTGTCCGCGCTGACCAACTCGCTGAGGATGCCGTATTTGGCCGGCGAGTAGGCCGCAGCGCCGATGCCGACCAGGTTGTAGGCGAGTAGCGGGTGCAGCCCGAACAGCATCGCCACCGCCCCGGCGAGTTTCATTGCATTGGCCGCCAGCATTACTCGTCCCTTGGGCCAGCTATCGGCAAACGGGCCGACGAACGGGGCGAGGAGGATGAAGGCAACCGCGAAAAATTCCTGCAACAGCGGCATTTGCCAATCCGGCGCGTGCATGGATTTGAGCAGGGCGATGGCGGCGAACAGCAGTGCGTTGTCGGCCAGCGCGGAGAAGAATTGCGCGATCAGCGTAGCGCTCATGCCGCGCGAAATGAGGCTGCCGTTGTGGCTGGAGGTGGCGGTCATGAGGGTTTCCTTGTGAAAAAACGCCGCGTTTCGAATATGTTGGGGGAGAACTGCTGTTGGCCGAAGCGCAGCAACCGCTTCAGCGCGAAATCGAACAGCAGCGGGTTCTGTGCCCTGACCGCTTGCAGCCATGGCACGGCGGCGGGGTCCAGCAGCCCTTCGTCGGCAAAGCTGCCGGCGGAGAACAGCGGCATCACGCCGGGCAAAGGGTAATCGGAGCCGTTGAGCAGGCGCGGATGCCAGTCGGCGCGCTGCAATACGGCCTTGAGCGCCCAGGCGCGGTTGAGCTGGGTCAGCGCGGAGATGTCGGCATGGAGCAGGGTTGCGTAACGCGGCTCGTCCATCAGCCGGGCGAATAGCTCGAAGCTTTTCACGCGCGCGCCGTTTGGTCCTTGGTCTATGTCCCGGTCGTCGCCGTCGGATGCGCCGTGAGCGACCACGACGCGCACGCCGTGATCCATCGCGCGTCTTAAACGCAGGGGGTTGCCGAAATCCTGGTTGCCGCCCTGCACCGCCAGTTCGCGCCCGGCGTGGCTGATGAGGGGCATGTCCGCTGCCGCGAGTGCCGCGTAAAACCGGTCGCAACGCAATGATAGCGGGTCTATGCCCATTGCCGACGGCAGCCATTTGATCGCGCGCGCGCCGTTTTGCACTGCCGCCTGCAAGGCTTCCAGGCAATCGGTGCGGTACGGGTGGATGGAGGCGACCCATTCGAAGGCGTCGGGGTGCGCTTGCGCCACTTGCGCCGCATAACGGTCGGGGATGTGGAACATGGAACGATCTTTGTCAATCCGTCCCATTTCGTCATGAAACCAGTCGAACGCGAACAGCATTGCCTTGAACCCCGGCTTCATGCCTTCCACCAGTTTGAGCATACGGGCGACATAGCTGGCATCGAGCTGATTGGGCGCTTCATGCACGCAGCCGGCGTTCATGTAGAAGCGTTTTTGCAAGCGCAACAGCGGGTGCCACAGGCTATTCATGGTCGGACTGAACCATGCGCCGTTGCCGGATTCCTCTCCGCCGACCAGGTGGACATGGCTATCCCACACTTGAGCGGCGTCCAGTCCCGCCCACACCGTTTGCATCAGTGGATGCTGCGCTGCGGACTCCGGCAGGTTGGCGAGGCAGGGATTGCTCCAGCCCTGCTCCGGCCAGAATTTCCAGCCGCCGATGGCGTTGCCGGCCAAGCCGAATGCGCCCATCGCACCCAAGAATTGACGGCGCTTCATCAGGTCGCCTCCGCCATTTGTTTCAGCGTGACGTAATCGGTCTTGCCGGTGCCGAGCAGCGGCAATTCGGCCACAGGGATGATTTTGCGGGCGACGGCCAGTTCCGGGCAGCCCAGTTCGCGCGCGGCGGCTTGCAAGGCTTCGCGGCTTAACGTGGCGTCGGTGGTGAATAGCAGAATGTTCTCGCCGCGTTGCGGATCGGTTTGGGTGCTGGCGGCATGGTGCCCGGCGGGGGATGCGAGGTTGGCGATTTGTTCCACCGTTTCCAGCGACACCATTTCACCGGCGATTTTGGCGAAGCGCTTGACCCGCCCGAGGATGCGCACGAAACCATCTGCATCGATTTCGACCACATCGCCGGTGCTGTACCAGCCGTCCACCGGCGGTTTCAGTACGCCGGGGTGATCGAACAGGTAATAGCCGCGCATCACGTTGGGGCCGCGCACGCTCAATACCCCCCCTTGATTAATGCCGGGAACGGCTTCCAGTCTGGCTTCCAGGCCGGGCAGCAAAGGTCCGACGGTGCCGGCGCGAAACGCCATGGGGGTGTTCACCGCCAGCACCGGCGCGCATTCGGTGGCGCCATAGCCTTCCAGGATGCGGATGCCGAATTTTTCCATCCAGGTCTTGCGCACTTCGTCGTTGAGCTTTTCCGCCCCGGCCACGACGTAGCGCAGCTTGTAGAAATCGTAAGGGTTGGCAAATTTGGCATAGTTGCCAAGAAAGGTGCTGGTGCCGAACAGCACCGTGCAGCCACGGTCGTAGATGATTTCCGGGATGATGCGGTAGTGCAGCGGCGAGGGGTAGAGGAATATTTTCGACCCGGTGACCAGCGGCATGATGCCGCCGCAAGTAAAACCGAAGGCATGGAACAGCGGCAGCGTGATCATGAATTTATCCGACGGCGAGAAGTCGATCACCGCACGGATCTGCGCGATGTTGGACAAAATGCCGCGATGGGTATGCACCACGCCCTTGGGCTTGCCTTCCGAACCGGAGGTGAACAGCACTACGGCGGGGTCGTCCGACTGGGACTGCGGCACGGCCAGCCTGGGCCACCAGTACGCAAAGCCCATCAGCCAGAGCTTGTCCCACAGCCCGAACTGGGCGCGCAGGTCTTCCAGATACACCACCCGCACGTTTTCCAGTGCCGCCAGGGTCGCGCCCAGCTTCAAAGCCTCCTCGAAGCGCCGCGAAGTCAGGATAGTTCGCACCCCGGCGGCGATGCAGGCATTTTGTATTCCCGCCGTGCCTGCCGTGTAGTTGAACATCGCCGGCACGCGCCGCATCGCGCTCATGCCGAAAATCAGGCAAATGGTGTTGGTGACGTTGGGCAGCAACACCCCCAGGTTCTCGCCGGGCGCGCCGACCTTGGCGCTCAAGCGCCCCAGCGCCAGGCTTTTTTTCAGCAACTGACCGTAGCTTTCCTCCACCTGCTGCATGTCTTCCAGCAGGCGCGCACCGCGCCCGTGTATCCTGATGGCGTCGAGCAAAGCGCTGAACAGCGTTTGCACCGGTTGCGAGGCGAACAGCATTTCCTGCATCACGCGCCGCATCGCATCGCCCGCCATGCGGCGGCGCAGCTTGGCGTTGGGCGCATCCGGCAGCGCGATGGACGTAGTCGGCAGGATGGTGAGGGTGATTTTGGGGAAGATGCTGCGCGGATAGTTGCCGGATAAGCGGCTGAAATAAGAGCGCGCCGCGCCGTCGAGGCGCACCGGCAGAATGGTCGCGCCGGTCTTGGCGGCGACGAAAGCCGGTCCGTCGTACACTTTCATCAGGCTGCCGGTCAGGGTGATGCGCCCTTCCGGGAAAATCACCACCGGTTCGCCCGCTTCCAGCAATTTGATGACCTTTTTCATCGCCAACGGGCTGGTGGGGTCCACTGCCAGGTAAGACACCTGGGACAGCATCAGACGGAATAGCGGGCTATTGAGCACCGTGGTATGCACCACGAAAGTCGCCCGCAGCGGCAGGAACAGACCCAGCAAAAAACCATCGAGAAACGATTCGTGGTTGGCGATAACCAACAGTTTGCCGTTTTCCGGCAGGTTGGCATTGCCGCGCACCTCGATGCGGAACAGGATACGGCACAGCAGGCGCAGCAAAACTTTCAGCATGATTTCTTCCCCCTTTTCGAATTGCTTTCAGGTGTGGTTCCCAACGTACTCCATGACACGTTGCAAAGTTGCAAGGATGTTTTCCCGGTTCACCCAAAAATAGACTTCTTTGCCGATTTTTTCGCTGTGCAACGCACCGGCGCGATGCAACACCTTGAGGTGATGCGACACCGCAGTGCGACTCAGGATGGAAGCAGCCACGATCTGCGTGACGTTAAGCCGCTCCCCCGGCTCGAACGTCAACAGAATGCGTTGCCGCTGCTCATCGCCCAGCGCCACGAAGAGTTCAGAGACATCGCGCCACTCGGCAGGTAAGGCATGGATGATATTGGTTAACATGGCTATATGTTTACTCTTTTAGTTATGTGTGTCAACGATTATTTTCACGATTATTTTCAAAGTTGGCGATTGCGCAATAAAAAACCCGCCGGGGCGGGTTGGATACTTGAATTTGGCGCTCAGTTTATCAGGCCAATGCGCTCAGAATTTTCTGCGAGGCACTGAGAGGAACTAATACGTCCGGTCGGTTGGATTCCAGGGCAACGTCGTTGTAGGCCACTTCGCGCAAAGATTCGATTTCGGGAACATCTGTCTGATGCGCCTCGTCGAGCGTAGCGGCAAGCTGGTCAACGTTCATTTCGTGGGATTTCGCCATCAGCGCACGGTAGCGGCGGACATCGTTTTCATTTTGTGCGGCTTTATCGGCTGGACGGATAGCAATCAAGGTTGCACCGGAAATCGCCAACAGTGCGCCTCCAGTCGCCAGTAGCCAGGAAGGCAAATTACCGCTAAGCGATGCCATGGCCGCACTGCCGCCCAGGATCGAAAAAAACACGCCCACGGTCTGTACCAGACGGTAAAGCCGGGCGGTGCGCTCCGTGAGCCGGATGGCATAGCGGATTTCGTTTTGCAAAATCTCTTTGGACTTATTCATAATTTTGGTGGCGGCGGCGCCGGCTGCGGTTGCGGAACCGGGCGCGGCGGCACATGCGACCTCGGAACCGGTTGTTGGTAATTTATAGTGCTCATCCGCTCAGTATAGCAAAAATCATGAGGGGTATTGATGCGGACTTTTGGTGGATCAGGATAAATTTGTTCTCAGAAAAAAGGGTGGATTAAGCGCGAGCCGCATCCACGCCGAATCTCAATCAATCGAACAAAGTCCGCGCCGCTTCCAGCCGTTTGGCGTAATAAGTCGTCTTCAGGCTGCTGACCTTGATTTTTCCGTTGCTGCTCGGCGCGTGAATGAAGCGGTCGTTGCCGAGATAGATGCCGACATGGGAAAATGGCTTGCCGGTCGTGTTGAAAAACACCAAGTCGCCGGGCGCTAGCCTGGCGGCTTCGATTTCGCGTCCGATTTGCGCGATGCCTGCGGCGCTGGGCGGCAGATCGACACCCAATGCGTTGCGGTAGATGTAGCGCACCATGCCGCTGCAATCCAGGCCGCTTTCCGGGTTCTTGCCGCCGAAGCGGTAATCGATGTCCATCAATCCCAGCGCGTACATCACCACTTCCCTGGCCTGTTCGCGGCTTGGCGGCGCATACTGGGAAACCCGGCTTGCGGCGGGGCTACGCTGTGGTGCGGGGCTACCGCAGGAAACCAGCAGCGCCAGGAGGCATAGCGCGGCGTATTTTTTCAACCTAGAAACCTTCGTTGAACGGGCTGGAGTGTGCGGTTTTCCGGGTGCAGGGCATACCCGACAGCCTGACGGCTTGGGCACAAGAGGCGCAACGACGCGGAATGGTCATTCCATTCCAAGGAGTTGCAACGCCGCCATGCGCCCGGAAAACCGTGCAATCCAGTCCGTAGCGCTCCCACCAAACGGGTGGTCGCAAAATATATGACAAAATTGTTTAGAACTACCCTATTACACATCTTGGCAAGCGGTCAATGGAGGTTTCTAGGTTCAAGCATCCCAATCTCATGATGAATCTGCCCAAATTTTCCTGAAACAGGGTGAAACGGCAGCACCCGAAGTTGACAAAGCGTGAGCAGCATTCCACTATTCGATAATCATAATATACCATCCACAAGGAAAGCCGTTATGCCCCACGTCATGAAAGATCAGGAAATCACCATGCTGCGCGCCGAGCTGGAAATACTCATGCGGGAGCGCCAGACACTGCTGAAAATTGCCGGCGCTGCGGCAGTATTCGTCGCCGAACTCGACCCCGATCAATTGCCGGAGGATACTTACGATGCCGCCGACATACTGTCCGAGTATCTCAACGAGGTGTCCGAGGAAACGCTGCACGATGCGCTGGAAGCCGTCAAGGCGGAGATCGTGCAAGAAAGACCGCACGGCGCGGCGCATGTGGGCGCCATCCATGCCGCTTGAACATCTGCTCCGGGAAAACAAGACATTTCGCGCGGCTGCCAAATTCATTTTTGCCCCACCCAACCCTAAAAGGAGATTGCTATGACCGATATCGCCAAACTGCTGGGAAACGAAGCCGAGACATTGCTGAACTACCGTTGCACGGGCATTCCCGCCGACATGCTGCATCTCCCCGGCCCGGATTATGTGGACCGGGTGGTGGCGCAAAAAGACCTGCGCCCCGGCGTGTTGCGCGCGCTGCAAACCCTGTTCAACCACGGACGCATGGCGGGCAGCGGCTATTTGTCCATCCTGCCGGTGGATCAGGGCATAGAGCATTCCGGCGGCGCTTCTTTTGCACCCAACCCGATTTACTTCGACCCGGAAAACATCGTCAGGCTCGCCATTGAGGGCGGTTGCAACGCGGTGGCTTCGACGCTTGGCGTGCTCGGTTCGGTGGCGCGCAAATACGCGCACAAGATACCGTTTCTGGTCAAAATCAACCACAACGAAATTCTCACCTACCCGGCCATCTACGACCAGACACTGTTCGCCAGCGTCGATCAGGCGTTCGACATGGGCGCGGTGGCAATAGGCGCGACGGTGTATTACGGTTCGCCCGAATCGCGTCGCCAGATACAGGAAATCTCCGAAGCTTTCGCCCATGCCCACGAACTCGGCATGGCCACAGTATTGTGGGCTTACCTGCGCAACCCCGGTTTCAAGAAGGACGGCGTGGATTACCACACCTCCGCCGACCTGACCGGTCAGGCCAACCACCTCGCCGCCACCATCGAGGCCGACATCGTCAAGCAGAAACAGGCCGAAAACAACGGCGGTTACAACGCCATCAAGTTCGGCAAAACGCATCCCAAGGTTTATTCCGAACTGACCAGCGACCACCCCATCGACCTGGTGCGCTACCAAGTCGCCAACTGCTATATGGGGCGCGCCGGTATGATTAACTCCGGCGGTTCATCGGGCGAAAACGATCTGGAACAGGCGGTGCGCACCGCCGTAATCAACAAACGCGCCGGCGGCATGGGGCTGATCTCGGGGCGCAAGGCATTCCAGAAGCCGATGCAGGACGGCGTGGCGCTGTTAAATGCGATTCAGGATGTCTATCTGGCAAAGGACGTGACTATCGCGTAAGCCGCCGCCCCCTGCTTGGGTTCAAGGAGGGGGCGAATCCAGGCTGTCGAAATACAGCGTTTTTATCGAATTTTAGCTTCCCGGTTTTTGGATATACCAAGAAACGTTACGACCTACCTTATTTTTAATCCGTTCATCCTTCGCCCATTCGGCGAAGCTCAGGGCAGGCCAGGCTCAGGACGAACGGATTAAAAATAAGGTAGGTTGTCATGGTGCAACCCGGCATACGCGCTAGGC
>JBAYVP010000153.1:0-11130 GCA_041674485.1 Sulfuricellaceae bacterium | reverse complement strand
GCCAAGATGTGTAACATAGTGGTTCTAAACAGCTTTATCATCTATTTTGCGTTCACCCGTTTGGTGAGAACGCTACGGGCTGGATTGCACGGTTTTCCGGGCGCATGGCGGCGTTGCAACTCTTTGAGAAGGGAATGGAATAACCATTCCGCGTCGTTGCGCCTTGCCCTGCACCCGGAAAACCGCACACTCCAGCCCGTTCAACGGAGGTTTCTAGGTTGAAAAATTTCCGTCCCGACGCGCTGACCGTTTTGTTGCTCGGCTTGCTCGTCTACTTTTGGTTTCGCCCGCCGGCCTGGGTGAGCGACACGGAACGCGCGCTGCCGCCGCTGCATTTCGTCTTGTTGGATGGGCGGAAGATTAGTCTGGCGGAATTGCGCGGCAAGGTCGTGCTGGTCAATTTCTGGGCGACGTGGTGCCCCTATTGTCGCCACGAGATGCCGGACATGGATGAATTTTATCGCGATTACCGCGCGCGCGGCTTTGAAATCGTCGCACTGAGCCAGGACGATGATGCGGAAACAGTGCGCCGGTTCATGCTCAAGGAAGGTTATATGCCTTGCGCGGGGGAAATTGTCCGGTTGGATTGCCCCCAGCGGGCGCACTGCCGTGTTGCAAATTGCTTGTGTGAGAATGACCACACGGCGCAATTTGCGCCTTGCATTGCATCCCGCTGGGAACAATCCAATCCGGACAATTTCCCCCGCGCAAGGCATAGTTTCCCCGTAGCTCTGGCGGATAGCAGCCATGCCGCCGCATTTGGCGGGGTTAGCCGGCTGCCGACTTCGTTCCTGATTGATAAACAGGGGCGGCTGCGCAAGAAAATCAGCGGGCAGGTGCATTACGCCCGGCTGGAGGAGTTGGTCGGGGCGTTGCTGGAAAAGAAGTGAGGGGTGAGTTTGGCCAAGTCCTTACATTTTTTTGAAGAATTTTCCGTAAATCAAGCGCTTGCGCGGTTCTCCGGGTGATTTTTTTTCACCGCAGAGACGCCGAGGCGCGGAGAAATACAACAGAGGGTGAACCATACCATTGCTCTACAAAATCTCTGCGTCTCTGCGGTAAATGTTTATTGGTTCCGGCTAGTCCTGCTTGGGTTTAGAGCGTTTGCTCAATCAGCGTATGCAGTTTGGCGAAATCCGGTTCGCCGACGATGCGTTGGGCGATTTGCCCCTGTTTGTCGATGACGAAGGTGGTCGGCGTCACCCGCGCGCCGAAAGCCTGCGCCGCCGAGCCATCTTTATCCAGCGCGACTTTGAACGGCAGGTTGTTATTTTCGCTGAATCGTTTCACGTATTCCGGCGGATCGTAGCGCATCGCGACCGCGATGGTTTCCAGCCCGCGCGCTTCGAATTTCTTGTGGGTCTTGACCAGTTCGGGCATTTCCGCGATGCAGCCGGGGCAACTGGTGGCCCAGAAGTTGACGAGCACGACTTTGCCGCGCAGGCTGCCGAGTTCTATTTTTTCGCCGTTCAGCGTCACGAAGGCCGCCTGCGGTGCAGCCGGTTTTTGCGCCAGCAGGTAGACGGCCAGCCCGGCCAGCAGCAGCGCGGCCAGCATTGATAATATGGTTTTTTTGCGTCCCGTCTCCATGCGTCCCACCCGATTCCTTGAAAAGAGCCGTATTGTCCAAACTTTTGCGCGGTTTGTCACTTGTTGATGGATATGAGTGAATTTAGCCTGGGCGCGCTGTTCCTCAGCAGCTTTCTCGCAGCGACGCTGTTGCCGGGAGGATCGGAGGCGGTGTTGTTCGGCGTGCTGAAGCTGGATGGCGCGCTGTTGTGGCCGGCGCTGGGGCTTGCCACGTTCGGCAATACGCTGGGCGGGATGAGTTCCTACCTGCTTGGGCGCTTCCTGCCGGAACGGCATAAGCTGCGCGGCCTGGAATGGGTGCGGCGCTATGGAAGCGTCACGCTGCTGCTGGCGTGGGCGCCGCTGATCGGCGACGGGCTGTGCGTGGCTGCCGGCTGGCTGCGCCTCAACGTGCTGTGGGTCGCGCTGTTCATGGCCGCCGGCAAGTTTGTGCGCTATTGGGCGGTTGCGCGGCTTGCCGGGCTAGGCTGACTGTTTACTGCGCCGGCGTCAATACCGGCGTCAGCACGATTTCGATCCGCCGGTTCTGGGCTTGCCCTTCAGGGGTCTTGTTATCGGCAATCGGGTGAAATTCCCCAAACCCGACAGCATTCATTTTCTCCGGCGCAATTGCGGCGTTTTCCTGCAAATAGCGCACGACATGCACGGCGCGCGCCGTCGATAGCTCCCAGTTCGTGGGGTAAATGCGCTTGATTTTCTCGCCGCCTATCGGCATGTTGTCGGTATGTCCCTCAACTCTGATTTGCCGTCCGTCCAACCCGGCCTTCAATATATTCCCGATCTTTTTCAGCACCTTGACCCCGCTTTCGTTAATCCGGGCGCTGCCGCTGCCGAATAATATCCGGTCTATCATCTTGATGGTGAGTTTTTCCTTGTATTGTTCGATAGTCACGCTTTTTTCATCGACTTCCTGTTTTAAGCTTTGCACCAGATTTTGATAAGTGGTCTGGTTTTTTTGAAGCTCCTGTTCCTTTTCCGCCGCCAGCGCATCCAGCCGTTTCTGGTAATCCGCCTTCGACTGCTCCAGGTCGCTTTGGAGGCGCGCCTGAACTTCTTCTTTTTTGAGCGAACTGGCGACGCTGTCTTTCTTCAATTTTTCCAGCGCTTGGTTAAGTTGCTCGATCTGTTGTTTGTAATCGGCGTCGCGTTTGCCCGCATTCGTTTCCAATTCGGCAAATTTGGCAGCCGCTTGTTTCGCTTGTTCCAGGAGTTCGGCGATTTTCGCCTCGGCTGCGCTTAATTTCTGTTGGGCGTCAGCCGCATTTTTTCCCAAATCGGCTATCTTGGCGTCTTTTTCGCGCAGCTTCGCGTCCGAGCCTGCTTTTGCTTTCTGCGCATCATTGATTTTCTGCTGTAGTTTTGCCGCTTCAGCATCCTTTTCGGCGAGTTGTTGGGCTAAGGTTTCTTTTTCCGTCGCGAGTGTCCCCGACAGTCGTTTCTTCTCGCTTTCCGCTTTTTGGGAAACCTCTTCAAGCTCCGCGATTTTTTTGCGGTGTTTCGCAGTTTCTTCGGAGGCTTGGTCCAGCCCTTTTTGCAGATCAACCCCGTTTTGCGTTTCTTGATAGTAAAAATACGATACGCCTGCGAGAAGCGCGGTAATCAACACCAATAATGTCCAGAGCACTCCTTTGCCATTCATATCCCAGCCCTCAAAAAAAGGATAAAAGTTGCCTACACAGGTTTTCCGATACTTGCATTTTCAGTCATGAAAAGTCAAGTTAAATTTATTTCCACTGCCTACGTAAGGCTAAGGTTGGGCAGGGTAAATTTGTTCTCAGTACGGAAAAAACCGATTCACCGCAGAGTACGCGGAGGACGCAGAGGAAACCCCTCATGCTCTTCCTCTGCGTCCTCTGCGGTGAAAAAGGTTTTGTCTTTATGGATTGTCGTCATGAGTTGCGGCTCAGTTTGCCTGGGATTCATGAATGTTTTTCATCATTGATTTTTATCATGAATTTCTGAGAACAAATTTACCCTGTAAGGTTAGGCTAAGGCTTGTGAGATTAGCGCTCCTGCCTATACAATGATAGCCACCATTCCCTGTCTTTCCGGTCAGCCCAATTGCCCACCCCTGCTTTCCGCCGCTCCAGGCACTTATGGTTATCGCTCCGGTTGTGGAAACGCCGGCTGGTGTTTTGGTGCGGCGCGATCAGCGTCGGTTTGGCGGCGGTTGCTTTCGCGGTCGGCAGCGATTTCACCCACACTTTTTTTCATCGCCTGCTCGCTTATTCCCCCTACCTGCCGCTGATCGTCACGCCTTTGGGGCTGGCGCTGGTAGTCGCGCTCACCCGACGTTTTTTCCCCGGTTCGCAGGGTAGCGGCATTCCCCAGAGTATCGCGGCGCTCGGTAGGCAAGACGCCGGGACGCGCGGTAGCGTGCTGTCATTGCGCATAGCCGTCGGGAAAATCCTGATGACGTTGCTGGGTTTGCTATCCGGCGCTTCCATCATCCTAGAAAGCTCAGTTGACCGCTTGCCAATATGCATAACACATTGGTTCTAAACAACTTTGTCACATATTTCGCGTGTACCCGTATGGAGAGAGCGCTTTGATCTGGATCGCACGGTTTTCCGGGCGCATGGCGGCGTTGCAACTCCTCAAGAAGGAGAAGGCAATGGAATGACCATTGCGCGTCGTTGCGCCTCTTGTGCCCAGGCCGTCAGGCCGTCGGGTATGCCCTGCACCCGGAAAATCGCACACTCCAGCCCGTTCAACTGAGCTTTCTAGGATCATGCATGCGCTGGGCAAATTGGTGCGCTTTCCGCGCCGCGAGATGGAGCGCGGCCTGATTCTGGCCGGCGCGGCGTTGACGTTCAGCCGGGAATAGATTGTCGTGCCGTTCTGCGGCTTGTTCGGCGGTTTGCTGGGCGGGCTGTTCAGCCGGATGCTCATCATTGTATCGAACGGCCTGCCGGGCGCCATCGGCAGCTTGATGCGGGAGCGCCCGGTGGTGTTTGCCACGCTGTGCGGGCTGGTTCCGGCGCTGATCGGCCTGGCGTCGGGCAACACGACCTACGGCGCCGGATATACTGTGCGCGGCCACAATTCGCGGATTTAGCCGCGTCACGCGGGATGCGATTGCTGCGCAAATTGTGGTCGCGCAAAGTATATCCGGGCTAGTTGTGGATAACCGAAAGGAACCCGTTCATGATCCTGTGGCTGCAATTGCTGCTATGTCTGATCGTCATCGGCTTTGCCGGCTGGCATCTCTCTCGCAACGGCGACATTATCGCGGAAAAAACCGGCATGTCGGCATCGCTGGTTGGGCTGATTTTGTTGTCAACCGCGACCTCGCTGCCGGAACTGGTGACCGGGCTGTCAGCCGTGACTGCGGCCAACGCCCCCGACATCGCGGTAGGCGACGTGTTGGGCAGCGCGGTGTTCAATCTGGCGATTCTGGTGGTGCTGGATGCACTTTACCGGCGGGAAAGCCTGTACAGCCGCGCCGCGCAGGGGCATATCCTGTCGGCGGCGCTGGGTGCGCTGCTGTTGGCTTTCGCCGCCTTCAGCATCCTGCTCGACCGGAGCGGCGCCAGTCCGGCGTTGGGTCATGTCGGGTTGTACACGCCGGTTATCGTGGTGGTTTATCTCATGTCCATGCGGGTGATTTACCAGTACGAGCAGCGCACCGTGGCGGCGTTCACCGAAGCGGAAGCGCAACGCTATCCCGACATCACCCTGCGACGCGCCGTGATCGACTATCTCATGGCAGCGCTGGCAGTGGTGGCGGCAGGCTCATGGTTGCCCTTCGTTGCTGCGGGCATTTCCGATCTGATGGGATGGGGGCAAAGTTTCGTCGGCGCCATTCTGGTGGCGGCGGTCACTTCTGCGCCGGAAGTCGCTGTCACGCTTTCGGCGCTACGCATGGGCGCCATCGACATGGCGATAGCCAATCTGTTGGGCAGCAACTTGTTCAATATCGTGATCCTTGCCGTCGATGACCTCGCCTATCAGCACGGCCCCCTGCTGGCGCAGGTTTCCCCCAGCCATGCGATTAGCGCGCTCACCGCCGTAATGATGAGCGCCGTGGTGATCGTCGGCCTGATCTTCCGCCCGCATCGGCGCGTCTTGCTCGGGCTGACCTGGGTCAGCCTAGGGCTGTTCGTGCTGTACATTCTCAACACTTGGATACTCTTTCAATATGGACACTGAACCCTCTGTTCGGTATACCCCGACTATCAAGGTCGCCACCATTGTGAGAGTCCTTGCCATCGTCGGCTATATCGCACTTTACGTCTTTCTCGACTGGCTCAGCTATATTCACCCTGTGCTACCGGTGGCGATCACGCCATGGAATCCACCGCCCGGACTGAGCCTAGTGTTCCTGCTGCATTTCGGCCTGCGCAACTGGCCAGCGCTGTTCGTCGCCGCCTTTCTGGCGGAAGTGCTGGTGCGCGACATCCCCGCGCCACTGCCTTGGCTGGCATTCTCATCGTGCGCGCTGACAGGCTGTTACGCGACAGTTGCCGCGTTGTTGGCGGACAAGGCGCGGATCGGAGAGAGCTTCGACAATCTACGCGACCTGACCCGTTTCCTGGCCGTGATCCTGCCCGGTGCGCTGGCGGCGGCACTGGCCTATGTGGCGATATTTACGCTCGCCGGGCTGGTGCCGGACGCGGGATTTTTCGCCAATGTGTTGCGCTTCTGGGTAGGCGACGCCATCGGCATAATGGTCGTCACCCCTTTACTGCTGGTGTATGGCGCCGGGAACATTCCCCGGCTGCGGGGCGGATGGCGAGCGACGGCGGAAATGATGTTGCAGGCGGTCAGCGTGTTGCTGGCGCTGTGGCTGATTTTCGGCGTGGAACTCACCGACGAATACAAATTTTTTTACCTGCTGTTCCTGCCGCTGATCTGGGTCGCCATGCGCCACGGCATTCAGGGCGCGACCGTTGCCATCGCCGGTATCCAGCTTAGCCTGATAGCGATACTGCAATGGAGCGGTCGTAGCGATACCGAAGTGCTCGAATTTCAGCTACTGATGGCTACGTTGACGGTTACCGGCTTATTCCTCGGTCTGGCAGTAACCAATCGTTATAAAGTGGAAGAACAATTGCGCCACCGCCAGACTAAACTCAACCAGGCATTACGCATGGCAGCGGCGGGAGAAATGGCGTCTGCTTTCGCCCATGAATTAAACCAGCCGTTGTCGGCAATCTCCAATTACCTGCGCGCCTGCCAGACGATGTTGACAATGCCGGACGATCAGCGGGAGTTGCTCTGTGCAACCATGGATAAAGTGGTCGCCGAGGCAGGACGCGCCGGGCAGGTAATGCAACGGCTGCGCGATTTCTACCGTAGCGGAACGTTGCGGCTGGAGCGCATAGCGCTCGAACCCCTATTGCAAGGCGGACTGGAGCCGCTGATAAAACGAGCCGGGCATCATGGCGTGGCGTTAAGCCTGAAAGTGGCGACCGGTCAGCCGGAAGTGTTGGTAGACCGGATACAGATTGAAACCGTGCTGCACAATCTGGTTGGCAACGCCATAGAAGCAAGTGCTGCTTCCAAACACGCTAAGATTGAGGTCAGCGCCGTTCCCGGTGAAAACGGCGAGGTACGGGTATGCGTTGCGGACAACGGTCCCGGCATCGCGCCGGAAATGGCCAACCGCTTGTTCGAGGCTTTCGCCACCGACAAACCGGATGGCATGGGGTTGGGATTGGCAATTACCCGTTCCCTAATCGACGCACATAAAGGAAGATTATGGGCGGAAGCCGCACCCGGCGGAGGGGCGTGTTTTTGCTTCACCCTACCCGCCGATTATTCTGGAGTCAACGATCATGGATAATAACAACGCTCTGGTTTACATTGTCGATGACGATGCTGCGGGACGCGATTCGCTGTCCCTGCTGCTACGCCTCAAGGGTTTCGAAAACCGCGTTTTTACGTCCGCCGAAGAATTTCTCGCACAATACAGCCCCGCCTGGCGCGGTTGCCTGCTGCTTGATATTCGCATGGCCGGCATGAACGGCTTGGCGTTGCAGCGTGAATTGGCGGAACGGGGCAGCGTTCTGACCATCGTTTTCATCACGGCCCACGGCGACGCTGCCAAGGCGCGAGCGGCGCTCAAGGCAGGTGCGGTGGATTTTCTGGAAAAACCGCTTGACGACCGGATGTTGCTGGCAGCGGTAAGAGAAGCGCTTGATCGCGCAATTCGCGAGCGTAATGCGTGCGAGGCGCGCGACACCCTTGCCGCACGTCTCGCACGCCTCACAGGACGCGAGCGCCAAGTGCTGGACATGGTGCTGGAAGGCCGCCACAACCGCGAAATCGCCGCACAACTCGAAATCAGCCCACGCACCGTGGAAGTCTACAAAGCGCGCATGATGGAAAAAATGCAGGCGCGCACCTTGCCGGACTTGATGCGTAGCGTGTTTGCGGCGCAAAGCAGGGCTGAGACAATCGCACCCACTCATTGAGCACGTAAGGGCATCCCTTACGTGCCATAACGGATACCCTCGCTCCCCTGTTCCCACTAGTATTGCCTCACGCGCCGCTTCCAGCGGCAGCTTCTATTATCTTCGGCAAAACTTAATGGCGCCCATCATGACAGACCCAATCCATTCCGATCCGGAACTGACTAAAACCCGCAGAATTTCCTTTGCCGGGCTGACCCCTGCGGAGGTTCACAATGTCGCAGACATTCTCAACAAGGTGGAACACGTTGAAGCCGTATTGGGCGCGGACGGCAGCAGCGTGGTGGTGACTTATTGCATCGCCGAGCACAAGTTGGAGGAACTGGAAAATGTCCTGTCCGCCCAAGGTTACAAACTCGAAAGCAATTTGCTGGAACGAATCCGGCTCGGCCTGATCCATTTCACCGAAGAAATCCAGCAGGAAAATCTGCATACGCCCTTGCGCTCTTACGAGGAGTGCCTGCGCACGGTCCAGTCCAGCGCCCCTACGATGCATCTGAACGAAAGTGCTCCCAAGCCACCCGAAGAAAAAGAAATCCCGCCCGAAGAAAAAGAACTGCGCAACTGTTTCTGATTCTTTCCTGAACCGCACCGCAGCGGCGAAAACCTTCGCCGGGCGGTAGATGATTTATTTAACCTAGAAAGCTCAGTTGACCGCTTGCCAGGAAGTGTAACATGGTGGTTCTAAACAGCTTTATCATACATTCCGCGTGTACCCGTTTGGTGAGAGCGCTACGGGTTGGATTGCACGGTTTTCCAGGCGCATGGCGGCGTTGCAACTCCTTGGAATGGAACGACCATTCCGCGTCGTTGCGCCTTGCCCTGCACCCGGAAAACCGCACACTCCAACCCGTTCAACTGAGCTTTCTAGGTTTATGACGATAGCCAATATCCCCTACCGATCTCCGGCACTTTGCATTGATCCCGACGCCACGCTGATGGAAGCGCTCCGGCTAATGCTGGAAAAGGAAATCAACCATGTTCCGCTATGCGACGCGGAAAGGCGCTTCTGCGGGATGGTCAGCACCAATGCCATTCTTCAGGAGCTGATTCCGATCAGCGCTCGTAGCGAGCATGGCCTGACTGACCTGAAATTTGCCGGGGACGCCACCCGACTGCTGACCGCTCATTTGCGCGACCTGGGAAAAAACACGGTGCGGGACACGGCGAAAACCGCCACGCCGGTTCTGAATGAAAACTGTCCTCTGCTGGAAGCCGCCCTATTGCTGACCCAGAGCACAGCGCCGTTGCCGGTGATCGGTGCGGACGGCAAGCTGCGCGGCATGTTGAGCCGCCGTGCCTTGCTCGACTACTTGGTGCGCGAGGCGGAAACGGCCTATGCACGGTAACGCCGCGTCCCTATCTCAGGTGATTTTCGGTTTGAGTCCGCTGCTGGTTTCGCTGGCGGTTTTCGTGCTCACCTATGCGGTGATCGTCACGGAAAAGATCAACCGTTCCATCGTCGCACTATTAGGTGCAGGAGTGATGATCTTTACCGGTGTGCTGCACCAGAGCGAGGCATTTTCCGGCATCGATTTCAATACCATCGCCCTGCTGACCGGGATGATGGTGCTGGTGGCGATCACCCGGAAAAGCGGGGTGTTCCAGTACGTGGCCATCGTCGCCACCAAGTCGGTCAAGGCCGATCCGTGGGGGTTGCTGGTGATGTTGTCGGTAGTGACGGCAGTGTTTGCCGCGCTGCTCGACAACGTCACCACGGTGCTGCTGATTGCCCCTGTCACTTTGCTGATTACCGATGCCTTGCGCATTAATCCTTATCCCTACTTGTTTTCGATTATTTTCGCCTCAAACATCGGCGGCACAGCAACGCTGATCGGCGACCCGCCCAATATCATGATCGGCTCGGCAGCCGGACTGACTTTCAACGATTTCCTATTCAATCTGGCGCCCGTGGCGATGGGGGTTTTCTTCCTGACCATGATTCCCATTTACCTGATCTGGGGGCGCAAGCTCAAGGCCACGCCGGAAGACCGGGCGCAGGTAATGGCGTTCGACGAACGCGAGGCGATCACCGATAAACTTTTGCTTATGCAGTCGCTGGGCGTCATCGCGCTGGTGATGCTGGGCTTTGTGATGGCGCACGGCATCCATCAGGAGCCGGGCGCCATTGCGATGTTCGGCGCGGCATTGCTGTTGCTGCTGCGCGCTTTCGGCAAGGACGCCGAAACCCAGTCGCACGAAGTACAGCGCTCCTTCGCTGAGGTGGAATGGGTGACTATTTTCTTCTTTGTCGGCTTGTTCGTGGTAGTGGCAGGCGTCGAAAAAGCCGGAGCGCTGAGCATCCTGGCCGAGCGCATCATCACGCTGACCGGCGGCGATTACGCAGTGACGGTGCTTGCCATTCTATGGGTGTCGGCCATTGCCTCGGCGGTGGTGGACAACATTCCCTTCGTCGCTACCATGATCCCGGTGATCCAGAGCATGGGCGCCACCTTCGGCGCGGACCGGCTCGAAACCCTGTGGTGGTCGCTGGCGCTCGGCGCCTGTCTGGGCGGCAACGGCAGCCTGGTGGGCGCTAGCGCCAATCTGGTGGTGGCCGGTTTTGCCGAGCGCGCCGGGCAGCCGATCCGTTTCCTGCCGTTCATGCTGATGGCCTTTCCGCTGATGCTGGCAAGCATGGTGGTAAGCACGGCTTATATCTGGCTGCGTTACCTATGAATCCAAGGATGTAGTCGCAACACACGAAGAACCGCGCCAGTGCTTGATCTACGACTATGTCTCGTTGCTTCGCGCGGTGCTCAATCGTGGGCAGGCGGACGTTGGGAACGCCGCTATTCGTGTGCAAACAGCCGCTCCCAGGCATGGCCGTAGATCAAGCACTGGAGCGGCTCTCCAGGCCGCTAAGCTACTTGCGTGTGACGATGGGCTGTGGGTGTGGGGACGGTTTACACGACAGGCATTGAACCTAGAAAGCTCAGTTGACCGCTTTCCAAGATGCGTAACGTAGTGGTTCTAAACAACTTTGTCACTTGTTTTACTTTCACCCGTTTGGTGAGAGCGCTACGGGCTGGATTGCACGGTTTTCCGGGCGCATGGCGGCGTTGCAACTCCAAGAGAAGGCAATGGAACGACCATTGCGCGTCGTTGCGCCTCTTGTGCCCAG
>JBAYVP010000152.1:0-11157 GCA_041674485.1 Sulfuricellaceae bacterium | reverse complement strand
TGGTGAGGAATGGCGTGAGGGGTGGGAGGGGGTAGGCGTGAGGCGTGAGGGGTGAGGGATGAGGGGTGGGGAGAGAAAGGGGGGGGGAGAGGCGTGAGAGGCGTGAGAGGCGTGAGGCGTGAGGCGTGAGGCGTGAGGCGTGAGGCGTGAGAGGCGTGAGGCGAACCCGACCCTAACTCCTCACCCCTAACCCCTCTCTTCCCACTTAGGATAAAATACCCCATCCCAACTCAAATCAGCCAAAAACATGCATTTGTCGGAGACTATCGAGAAGAATGTCGCAACCGCCCTGGCCGAGGATATCGGCAGCGGCGATCTTACTGCGCGGCTCATACCGGCGGGGGAGGGGGGGCGCGCCACCGTCATTAGCCGCGAAACGGCGGTGTTGTGCGGGGCGGACTGGTTCGAGGGGTGTTTCAGGAAGCTGGACGGGAGCGCCGAAATTTGCTGGTTCGTGCGCGACGGCGAAAGCGTCGCGCCCAACCAGGTGTTGTGCGAGTTGCGCGGCAATGCCCGCGCGATGCTCAGCGCCGAGCGTCCGGCGCTGAATTTCCTGCAAACCCTGTCGGCCACCGCCACCGCGACGCGTTGCTACGTCGCAGCCGTCGCCGGCACGGGCGCGGCCATCATGGATACGCGCAAGACCTTGCCGGGCTTGCGTTTGGCGCAGAAATACGCAGTGCGCACCGGCGGCGGCGTGAATCAGCGCGACGGCTTGTACGACGGCATCCTCATCAAGGAAAACCACATCGCCGCCGCCGGCGGCATTCCCCAGGCGCTGCAACAGGCCGCCGAGATTGCGCCGCCCGGCGTTCCGATCCAGATCGAAGTGGAAAGCCTGAAAGAATTGCGGCAAGCGCTGGACGCAGGCGCAAAATTGGTGCTGCTGGACAACTTCACCCTGAAAAGATTGCGCGAAGCGGTGCTGACAACCGCCGGGCGCGCCGTGCTGGAGGCCTCGGGCGGCATCACGCTGAAAAACGTGCGCGCCATCGCGGAAACCGGCGTGGAGCGCATTTCGATAGGCTCGCTGACCAAGGATGTGAAGGCGGTGGATTTGTCGATGCGGTTGGCTAGAGGCTAGGAGCTAGGGGCTTTGATCGTTCCCACGCTCCGGCGTGGGAATGCAGCCAGGGACGCTCCGCGTCCCGATATAGAAAATGATGTAGTGGAATACTTGCGCAATGACACTGGAGACGCAAGCTTGAGATTGACTCATAGATTTAATACGCGACGCGGAGCGTCGGCGGCTGCATTCCCACGCCGGAGCGTGGGAACGATCAGAAATATCCGTCACCGGTAGCTCACATCTACTGGGACGGAAATGTGACTAAGTAGAACTAACCTACCACCACAAGTATTGTACAGCTGCCGTAGCGATCAAAAAAATTGATTTGACCGTTGGAAACCGTAATATGAGGTGAGGTAGGAACATTTGTTGACGCACACCCCGGCTGAGGTACCACTTGGTAGGTGGTGCCGAGAACCGTAATTGCCAGAGCACCGTTACTTAGCAGTTGCATGTTGCCGTTGGGATCAAGCGCTTTTACTGCCGAATTTAAATCAGTAAACCAGTTTATGGCTCCTTGGAGCGATAACTGAATCCCATGGGATGCAAGGTTGTAAGATGCTGCCACAGTACTAGCTGTATCAGCGGTTGCCTCTGAGGCGCCAGAAATCAAGGAAAATGCAATCAGAGATGAAGCGAGGATTTTTTTTGCAAATTTCATGATAAACCTTTCAGAAAGATTAACAATATACCCGTATTGGTTGAACAGGTGTTGTGATTCTATTCCTATTTTTAAAACAATGCAATCTCTTCCAGTTAACTATTGCTCAAATCCGATCAACTTTTCTAATGCAGCTACAACAAATTGAATTCATAAAGAATTGTTTTAACTTTATCAGATTCTCTTGAACCATCTTATGGCAAAGTAGAATTAAAAACCAAGGTAAAACGAAAGCGGTTGCCTGAATCCGTTGGTGCCCCTATACATTTGGAAACTGACCGTATCTTTGGGTTATTTTGATTCGAGGGTGGTGATACCATCCCATGCTGCGGGGAATCCGGACTCCTGAAAATGCGCGATGCGTTTCAGGAAAGTCGCGGCGACGGGGTCGTCGGGGTAGGTGGCTTTAACTGCTTGCCAGCGTTCCTGGGTTAATGCCCACTCGCCGCTGCGATAGGCTGCGAGCGCGGATTCGGTGAGCAGTGCCAGTTTCTTGTCTTGGCAGGGGGTGTAGATGCCCACGCCCAGGTGCTTGCCTTTGACGCGCACCACATCCACCTGGCGCAGCCCGATTTGCGTCGATACCGCTTCTGCCACGCTTTCGGACAGCAGGATGCCGGTGTTGTAGACCTTGTTAACGCCTTCCAGGCGCGAGGCGAGGTTGACCGGGTCGCCGATTGCGGTGTAGTCGAAACGGTTGTCGCCGCCCATGTTGCCGACGATGCAGTCGCCGCGATGCACGCCGATGCGCATTTGCAGTTCGGGTCCGCCGGTCGCCAGGATGTCCTGGCGCATCGCGGCGATTTTCTCCTGCATTTCCATCGCGGCCTTGACGGCGTGCAGGGACTGGTCGGGGTCGGCGATGGGCGCGCCCCAGAAAGCCATGACTGCGTCGCCGATGAATTTGTCCACCGTGCCGTGATAGCGCAGCACGATTTCGGTCATTTCGGAGAGGTGGCGGTTGAGTATATGCGCGACCGCTTCGGCGTCCAGCGCTTCGGAAATGCTGGTGAATCCGGCCAGATCGGTGAACAGCAGCGTCAGGTCGCGGCGTTCCCCGCCGAGTTTGAGCCTTTCCGGGTGGGCGATCACTTCTTCCACCACCGCCGGCGCCACGTACATCGAGAACGCCTGTTTCATCTGGCGGCGCTGCCGCTGTTCGAAGAAGTAAGCCACCCCGCCTTGCGCCAGATAAACCAGCGTCACCGTCAATAGCGCGCCGGCTGCGGGAACCCAGACTAATACTTTGGCGAATAGCAGGAAATCCATTCCGGCAATGCCGGTTATCAACCCCAGCCCGATGACGCCGCTACGCACCGGTTTCCAGCGGCGCATCAGCAGGATGGCGGCGCTTGCCGTTATCAGCCACAGCAGCAATGACCAAGCGCGCGGCGCTTCGCGCAACGGGTCGCCGGCGACCATGTTGGCGATCAGGTTGGCGTGTATCTCCACCCCCGGCATCAATTCGTTATGCACCACGAAGAAGGGCGTTTGAAACATATCCGACTGGGCGCTACGGACTTCGGTGGTAGCCTTGAGGTTGCGCCCGATCAGTACGATGTTGTCCTTGAGGAAATCCTTCCAGTGCGGCGGCAAGTGTTTGTCGGGATCGAGCAGCTTGTAATAGGGGATGTAATTGAAGGTGTGCGGCCCGCCGACATAGCGGATGCGCATGTCCGTGGTGGCGTCGAACTGGGCGACGACGCCGGGGGATTTTTTTTCGAGCAGGGTCAGGATGCTGCGCCAGAAGGCGTCCCGGTTGACCGGAACCTGGCGTTGCACGCCATCCGGGTCGATTTGCACCGAAGCAAAGCCGGTGACGGCGCCGGCATCGTTGAACAGCTTGAGCGGCTCCACCCGCAGCCATTGGCGGACCTCGCCGGTTTCGTCGTAAGCCATGTCCGCCGCCATCACCACGTTGCCGTGACGCGCTATAGCCTGAGCCAATGCCTTATCCTCCTCGGGCAGCGTCGGCTCGGAAAACACCACGTCGAATGCCACCACCGCCGCGCCGGCTTCACGTAGCGTGTCCAGCAAACGTGCGTGTTGACTGCGCGGCCAGGGCCATTGTTGCTTGAGATTGGCGAAGGAGGGTTCGTCGATGCCGACGATAGTCACCGGCAGGTTGACCTGATTCGGTGCGGTCGCGATAACCAGGCGGTCGAAAAACTTCAACTCCAGATTGTGCCACGGCTCGCTGAGGCCGATCAGGAGCGCCAGCAACGCGGCGCAAACACCCGCCCACGGCAGATTGTAGCGCTTGAGCGTTTGGATTAATTCAGGAGGCAAAAAACGAAAGACGGAAGACAGAAAAAAACTCCTTGGGTTCAGAGACAGAGGACAGAGGACAGATTTTCAAAGGGATTGAGAACAGAAAAAACTTCTTCTTCCAAATCTGTCTTCTGTCCTCTGTCCTCTGTCCTCTGACTATCAGAACCGGTATATCCCCTGCGCGCCAAGCACGGCGGAGCGGGTGGGGGCGGCATCCTTGTCGGAGTGCAGGTTTTCGGCGATGACTTCGAACGACGTGCGTTTGTCCAGGCTTTCCCAGTAGCTGCGCAACCCCAGGTTCCATCCGGCATTGAGTTGCTGGGTGTTGGCCTCGTCGGTGTAGCGTTGGCTACGATGCGTGAGGGTTGCGCCCAGTTGCCAGCGCGCCAGCGGCAGCCAGTTGGCGCCGATGCTGACCAGATGGCGCGGCAGCCAGGGAACCCTATTGCCCTGATAACCATTGCCGGTGTTGTTGCTGTGGTTGTACTGGTAGCGGAAATTGCCGGAAAGGTTTTGCGCGAGCAGGCGGTTGAGCGCAAAGCCGGCGCTCTCCACATCGGCGGCGCCGAATTCCGGTGTGCCTTCGAGGAAATCCAGCGCCTGGGGCGAGAGCCGGTTGCGGTTGCGCAGGCGTTCCAGGTCTTCGAGGTTGAGGTCGCCGACCAGGGTGCCGGTGGCTTTCGCCAGGTTGTGGATTTGCTTCTTGTCGAGATAGCCTTGGGCAAAGGTGCTGTTGCCTATCTCCCATTCGTATTGCACCCGCAGCCGTTTCAATTCGCCGCCGAGCGACACCAGCCGGTCGTCGACCGCGATGCCGGCGGTGTCCACCGGCGCCAGGGTGCTCACCGAAGCCGGGCGCCGCCATTGCTGCGCGGCGAGGCGTAGCGTCTGGTTTTGCACGGGATTCCAGGCGAAGCCCAAGCGCGGATTCCATTCTGTGATGTCGAGATTTAAGCGCCGCATATCATAATCGGGGGCGAACGTTTCAATCGGAGTAGTAGTCACTTTTACCGTCCACCACTGTTGCTTTGCTACATGCGCATAGGAAAGATCGGCTTGGAGCAAAAGGCTGTTGTGGAGTTTGATACGGTTAGAGACGTAAGCCTCATCCGATTTGATCTTGTCATCACCACGTTGACTGGTATAAATCGGAACCAAGGCAAGGTGAGCATCAATCCGTTTGTCTTGATGGGTGGTTTCGAGTCCCCACGATACTTGCCAATCGTTGGTGGCATCAAAGGTGTGGCGTAATTGGCCATCGTCTTGGTCGGTTGTGGTGGTGTAGCGGTCAATCTTCCCATTGGGCGAGATGACGCCGTCGCCAAATATTCTATTGTATAGACCTGCGATTTCGGGCAAGTAGTAGTTGCCGCCAAAGCGGTCTTCCTCTTTGCCTGTGCCGAATTTCAGCCACAAGTGCGAAGTCGGCGAGAACTTGTAGTTGATGCCGCCGTCGGTGCGGCTGTTGTCAAGGTTGAGCGTGGAGTTGGATAGTCCTTGGTTGAGCGCGGTTATTTTGCCGTCCATGGAAAAATTGTTGGCGAAGGCGAATAGTCCCAACTCGTGGCTGGGCTTGGCGCCCAGGCCGAGCGTGTAGTTCTGGCCATCTACGCTCATATCGGTGCGGTCGGGGCGGATGCGCGCCTGATCGGTGGACAGGAAATAAGTGAACGGTATCGTGGAGACGCTGTAACCGTTGGCGCCGAGCGTCAGCGCTTGTTCCTTGATGTCCTGGCTGGTCAATCTACCGCCGACGTTGAAGTAATTGCCGGGGCTGGCGACCAGGGTGTTGAAGCGGTTCGATGCGCCGAACACCGTCGGGTCGGACAGGAAGCCCTTGAACAGTTCCGAATTCTTGTTGAACGTGCCGCTATAACGGTCGGCGAGGAACAAATGGCTGCCCGCCCAATACGGCGTATAGGCGTTGTAAGCGTAGGCCTGCGCCCAGTCCTCCATGCCGAATTGCGCCAGCGACGCGCCGACGTTGGCGTTGCCCTTCTGGTTATTGAGCAACTGGTTCAGCGATTTGAGGTAAGGCATCAGTTCCGATGCGCGCCGCGCGGCCTGCACCGCCTCGCCCAGTTCGAGCCGGTCGGCGGCGACCAAGCTCATCATCATGTAGGGCATCGGGTCTTTGGGATCCAACTCAGCCGCGCGCCGGAACATTTCCGTGGCGCGCTGGGGGTTGCCCAACTGGTAATAGGCGACGCCGGTATACAGCGCGCCGCGCGCATAGCGCGGCTCGACCACGCCGGATTTGAGGAAATATTCCAGCGCGGCGTCGGGGTCGCCGCGCTTTAACTGGAGTATGCCTAAGCCGGTGAGCGCCACGTAGTCGTCGGGCTGTTGCGCCAGCGCGTCGTTAAAGGCTTTTTCGGCGGAGGCGAATTCGTTGGCGAAGGATTCCAGCGTCGCCAGTTCGCCTTTATAACCCGCGCCGGCGGGGTTGAGGCCGATGGCGCGGTCGAGCGCTGCGCGTCCTTCTTTCACCGCCTCGCGTTCCGCCTCCACCCGACCGACGCCGAACCACCCGTCGGCGTTTTTCTCGTCGCTCTTCAAAGCTTGCCGGAAGGCTTTTTTCGCGCCGCCGGCATCGCCGTTGAAACGCGCCAAGTCGCCCTGCGCGAGGAGGATTTCCACGTCGGCGGGATGCCGGGCGTGGGCAGCAGTCAGGATTTTACCGGCGTCAATAGCGCGGTCCGAGATCAGATAAGCGCGGGCAAGCAGCGCTGCGGCGCGGGGTTCCCCGACATGCCGTTCGAGCAGGCCGATGGCCTCGGGCACGCGCCCGAAGGAGATATAGAGATCGGCCAGCAACAGCGCCGCACCGGCATCGGACTTGTCGCGCGATTCCAGCGTTTTCAGCGTTTTCAGCGCATCGGCGTAATTGCCGGATTCTATCGCGTCCGCCGCCGCTTTCAGTTCAGGCTGCGCCGCCGGCAGCCAGCGGCTGGGTTGCGGGCGGTAGGCGGTGACCCATTGCACCCGTTCGCGCGCATTGGTGAGCAGCACCTTGGTCGGCGCCTTGCCCGGTTCGACATGCGCCTGTTCGTTGGGATGTACCGCTACGCGACCCAGATCGTTGTAAAAATCCACCTCGCCCGACAACACGGTCAGGGTGGCCGCGCCATCCTTATCCACCACCAGTTCCCAGTCGGTGCCGCGGATCGCCGCGATGGCGTTCGGCGTTTGCACCGTCACCGCCGGCGGTTGCGACGGGGAAAAGAAGGAGAACGACTTGCGCTTGGCTTGCGCCCATACCCGCCCCGTGGTCAGTTCCAGCTTGGTGGTCTCGCCCTTGGCCGAAATTTCCTTGATCTGCACCATGCTGTTCTGGTTCAGCCTGAGCTGGGTTTGATCCTGCAACAGCAGCGCCATCTGGGAGAGATCGCGGGTGCGCACGAAGGAGCCGGGGGTGACGTGCTGCTTCACCGCCGCCGGCTTCCAGTCCTCCTGCGCGCTTGCCCGCGCATCGCCCTTGCCGATAATGGAGATGATTTCCGCCTCATTGACACTGCTGGGCGCAAGCGCAAAGGCCGGCGCCGCAGACGACAACGCGAATGCACCGCACACCAGGAGCGGCAAGGGCTTGCTGCGGAATTGGTTCAGTAGGGATCGCATTATGACTCTCCTCGGTTACAGCGTGAAGCCTTGGGCGGTGTCGTCGGGATAGCGCAGGTATACCGTCACGCCGTCCACCCAATACAGATCGTTGGCATGGGCCGCGGGCAACGGGATGAGCGCATAGCCCGGCTTGAGGGTGTAAGGTGTGTTGAGCACCACCATGGCGGTTGTGCCGTCGCCGTTATAGCTCACCGTGCCATTGGGGTCGATGGCTTTTACCGTTTGCTCGCCCACCGTGAGGTCGGCGAAGGCCGGGTAGAGCGCCTGCACCGCGCCGGTGCTGTCCAGGAACGCATAGTAGCCGTCGCTGCCGAGCTGGAAGCCGGGCGATTGCAGCGCGCCGCCGCCGATTGCGTTGCTGCCCGGCACGCCGGTGTAATCCGCGCCGTTCAGCGTGATCTGGAGCGCGCCGCTGCTCCTGATCCTGATCTTGGCGTTAGGATCGACGATCTTCACGGCTGTGTCGAGATCGCTGAAATACCCCAGGGAGCTTGCCAGCGATAGCTGTATGCTGCGGCTTGCCAGCGAGAATGCGCCGCTCGCGCTGGTGGCGGGGTTCGCTGCGGCGAAGGTCGAGGCGACGCTGCCGCCGATTTGCACGGTGGGCACGTCGATGGGGATGAAGCGGTAAACTTTACCGCCGACGGTGTAGGTCACCACGCCGTTGGTCTTGTCGTAATCGGCTACGCCGCTGGTCACGCCGAACTTGCCGTTGAGCGCTTCCTGGATCACGGTAAGCAGCGTCGCGCTGTTGCTCAGGCGTTGCAGGTTGCCGTCCAGTTTCGGCACGGTGGAGTCGGAAGTGACGTTGGCTAACGTCAGCGGGTCGCCGGGCAGCCCCTTGTCGCCGACCAGCGAGCCGATGCGGATGCGGGTGAGGTCGCCGCTGTTGCCGACTTCGGCGGTTTCGCCGCCGTATACGGCGGTGCCGCTGGTGGCGGCGAACTTGGCCGAGGTGGTGCTGACGGACGCCTGATAATACACCACGCCGCTTTGCACGAAGGCGGAGGTTTGACTGCCGCTGTTGCTGACCGTAAAGGAAGTGGCGCCGGTGTCGGTGGTCAGGCGGCTTGCGCCGCTACCTACCGGGATCGTGTTGCCGCCGGTGGTCGATTGGATGTCGTAAGTGCCGCTGGTGATCTGCAAACCGGTGGTGGTCGTGGTGACCGGGGTGCTGGTCAGTATTGCCCCGCTGCCCTGGGGGGTGAAGGTCAGGGCGCCGGCATTTTGGGTCAGCGGGGTGCCGGCGGTGGTTTCGATCACGATGCCGGCCGGCAGGGTGGGCTGGAGCGCAACGGGAGTGGTGGAACTGATCAGCACCGAACCGTCGCTGCGTATCTGCGCGCCGACCGGGGCGGTGGTGAACACCTCGGTCAGGTCTTTGGGGCGGGTGATTTCAATCGTCGTCACCACGAAATCCGCCGACACCGAATCGATGGTGACGGTTGCCGTAGTGCTGGTCTTGGACGCGGCAGACGATTGCAACTGCACTCTCAGGCGCGCGCCGTTAGCCACCAGACCCGGCTGATCGGTGAACGGCCTGCCGTTGAGAGAATATTTGCCGCCGACGATGCTGATGGGTTCCGCCTTGGCGAGGCCGGTGACGGTCACCACCTCCGACACCAGCGTGGTGTTCAGGGGCGCGCGGGTGATCGGGGGAATGGTGAAGCTGAATTTCGGCGTGGGGGCGACCACGGCGGCGCCATCGTAAAGGAACAACCCGCTGCTGGTCGCGGCCATCAGCGTGTCCGCCTGGTCCGGCGGCACGGCCAGCGCATAGACCTGGCCGCTGAGCGGCGCGTCGGAAATGACTGTCCAGATGACGCCGCTATCGGTGCTGGAATAGACCTGGCCTTGCGCCGTGCCGGCAAACACCACGCCGGCCTTGCCGGGGTGGGCGAGCAACGTGCTGGGCGTGGCGGAAAGCCCCGTCAACTGCGTCCAGTTGGCACCGCCGTCGGTGGATTTGTACAAACTGCCGGCGGCCAGCGCATAAACCGTGCTGCCGTTGGCGGACAGTGCGGTGATCTTGGAGCCGGAAAGACCGGAAGCCGTCCAGTTTGCACCGCCATCGGAGCTGCGGTACACGCCCACTTCAGTGCCGGCGAGGATGGCGCCGGTCACGCCGGCCAGCGTATAAATCGGCTGCTTGGGGCAAGAGCCAAGCAGGCAACTGCTGGTGACCGGCAGTCCCTGAGCGGGGTAAAGCCAGCTCCCCCCCCCGTCGCTGCTATATACCGCCCCCTGGCTAAGTGCGGCCACCAGACCGGTGGTGGAACCCGGCAGGGGGGCGAGGGCGTTGATCTGTCTGGCGGAGCCGAGCACCACCAGATTTTTCGTCGAAGCAGTCCAGCTTGCGCCCTGGTTGCTGCTGAAAGCGGCCCCCTGGTTTTGAGTGCCGATCCACATTTTGCCGTTGAAAAACGCCAGCGCCGTGTACGGGCTGCCGCTGGGGCCGGTCACAGTGGCCCAGGTTTTGCCGGAATCGCTGCTGGCGCGAACAGTTGACGAGTCGGCGGCGTACAAGGCGCTGCCGGAGCCGGCTGCCAGCCAATTCGCCGGGGTGCCGGAAACGCTGCTCCAGCCGGCGAAAAGCGGAGAACTCGGGAACAAGGCGGATAGGCAGAACAGAATGGCATACAGACGGTTTTTCATGAAAGGCGGTCTCCACATGATCGATGTTCGGTATAGTACACTTACGCCCGCACAAAATAACATTAGAAAATCATTTTGTCATGTTTTGTGAGTTCCTGGTTGAGTGCTGAGTGCCTGAGTGCTGATCTAGCGCAGAAAGGTGGATGCGCTTTGCTTATCCCCCCTTAAAACAGTGCTGAGCAGAATCGTTACGTGATGGTTTTCACTCAGCACTCAGCACTCAGGCACTCAGCACTCAAAAATCAGCACTGACCTTCGATAAAGCGTTTCACCGCATCCGCATCGGGCGGCAAGGTTACGAAACGTTGCGGCAACTGCTCTATGCCGACATAGCTGGCCGGGCGTTCCGGGTCGCGGCCCAGCGCTTCGCGCAGGGTTTCCTCGAACTTGGCGGGCAGCGCGGTTTCCAGGCAGATCAGCTGGATGCCGTCTTCACGGTGATCCAGCCCGACCTTGACGCCGTCTGCGGTATGAGTGTCCACCATCACGCCGTATTGCTCATAAACGCTGCGTATCGTCGCGAGGCGGTCGGCGTGGCTGCTTTTGCCGGATTCCATGCCGAATTCCCGCACCTTGGCGAAATACGGGGTTTCCTTGAGGTCGAAATAACCGTCCTGTTCCAGGCGCGCCCACAGCGCCTTGAGCACATTGGCATCGCGCCCCACCAAGTCATACACGAAACGCTCGAAATTCGACGCCTTAGTGATGTCCATCGACGGGCTGCTGGTATGCACCGTCTGCGGGCGCGGACGGTACACGCCGCTACGGAAAAATTCGTCCAGCACATCGTTCTCGTTGGTCTCGACGAGCAGCTTTTTGATCGGCAAGCCCATCATGCGCGCGACATGCTCGGCGTAGACGTTGCCGAAATTGCCGG
>JBAYVP010000151.1:0-11176 GCA_041674485.1 Sulfuricellaceae bacterium | reverse complement strand
TCATTTCTAAGCATGGTGAAGCGATTATGCGAAGCGAACAACATTGAAGAGCCTTGTGCGGGAATTCCGCACGCAGGGATCCGTGAGGGGGCAGTTGGGTAACTGGCTGTCCTACCTTGATCAGCCTGACCCAGGCTGCACAAACCGCTCTCGACAAGTCGGCAGAATGGGTTGCACTCGCTGAGGCGGCAGGCGCTGACGATGGCATTGAATCTCCCGTCGTTCGCCTGATTCTTGGTGAAAACAACTTGTTGAGGGCATCAGACCCGGACACGACAGCGAGGAATCAACTGGAAGATCGTGTTAATCGGCTGGAAGGCTTTACAAAGATGGCTATAACGCTGACCTCTGAGCTTCGGAAACAATTAACCTAGCTCGCGTAGGATGCGCTGAGGCGCGAGGTTTCTAGTAACTTATCGGCCAAATCTTTACATTATTTGCGAATAATGTGTTGTAGATCAATCGCTTGCGCTGTTATCCGGGTGATTCTTTTTCACCGCAGAGAAACATAACGGAGGGTGAAACCATACCATTACCCTACAAAATCTCTGCGTCTCTGCGTCTCTGCGTCTCTGCGTCTCTGCGTCTCTGCGTCTCTGCGGTAAATTTTTTGGTTCCAGCAATTGTCCTGCTTAGGTGAAGCTGGTTTCCAACAAGCACTTACGCGAATTCGCCGGCATATATCCGGATGCGTCGGCAAAAGTTTCGTAGGATGTGCCGAGGAACGAGGCGCATCGGTCGCGAAATTTCACCCCATCCGCGATTGATGCGCCTCCTGCCGTCGGCACATCCTACGGCGGAACTACTGCGATAGCGCGTATTGCACCAGGTAGTAGCGGTACGGCGCTGGGCTGTCGAAATTTATCATTTTCTGGCAAAAAATCAGCACTGGTTTTGGCGGGCGTAAATTGAGAAAATCCAAAAACCAGTGCTGATTTTGCAAAACCCGCTATGTCGTCATAATTAGCCGACATCGTGCTCAAAAGCGCCAAGTGGCTTTGGCGTAAACGCCGCGCGGAATTTCATAGGTCAGTTGGGTGGTGCTTTCGGTAAATTCGGGGTGTTGGCTATCCAGCAGGTTCTGTCCCACCAGGGATAAATCCAGCCCTTTATAAGGGGTCCAACCCAGGCGCACATCCAGCGTGGTATAGCCGTCGATGCGTTGGGTTTGCGCGGTTAGCGGGCTGACATGGCGCAACTGGAAATCGAGCTGGGTTCGGGCGTTCAAATCCATCAAGCAGCGTAGCGATGCCTGATGCCTCGGACTTAACCCCGCCTTGTCGGGATTGGCGCCATCGTAAGGCGGCGCGTCTATGTTTAGGTGCGTATACGTCCCTTCCAGCCGCATCCAGTCGAGGGCGCGCCAGTCCACGGTTATTTCCACGCCGTAGGTCTTGGTCGTAGTGCCGGTGTTGAGGGTGGGGAGCGGCACGATCAGATAGGGCGTCGGCGAAAAATTCAGGGACGGCGCACCGGCGCGCCATTGGGCGAGGCCGCTATATTTGTTGGCAAAAGCCGCGATATCCCAGGATAAGTGCGAATTCAACTGGTTCCGGTATCCGATTTCGTAAGCGTTCAGCTTTTCCGCAGCCAAATCCGGGTTTGCGACGATTGCCAGCGCCATCGGATAACGCGTGGTATTTTGCGCTGTTCCGGGCGGGATCGTCAGCAGCGCAATGCGCGCCTCGGCTTCGCTACGCGTTGGCGTCCTATCCGCCCGGGAGGCGGCGACCCATAACGAGTTCACGTTATCCGGCGTCCATAGCAGGCGGGCGTTGGGTTGGAAGTTTGTGCCACCGAAATGGTTGTTTTCGAGTTTTGCTCCCAGAGTCAAGCGCAGGCGTTCCGGCATCAGGGCGATGTCGTCCTGGGCAAAGGCGCCGATGTTCCGGTAGCCGTGCGCCGCAGGCGTGAACGATATGTCGGGCGTGCCGACGGTGCTGCTGTGTAGATAGCGAAGGTTGGCGCCCCACATCAGGTCATGCGTTGCATTCGGGTGCAGGCGGTGCTGGAAATCGACATCCAGCGTGTCCTGGGTGTCCGAAATTTTGGCTAGATCGAGTTGAACATGGTCGTAATAGGCCTGCAAGCTGAATTCCGCTTGCCCGGACAGGCTGCGCTCCCAGCGCGCCAGTAAATTGGCGCCCCGTGCCTGATTGTCGGTGAGTATGCTGGCGACATAAGGCGGTTTCAATACTACGCCCGAACGCCTCATGTCTCCCGTCGTCGTCCGGTAGGCATCGCCTTGTACGGTCAGTTGGTCGTCGCCGGAAAACCGGGTGTCCATGCGGAATCCGGATTGCATTGAGCGCCAATCGTCATGTGCGCTTTGCCCGGAGGTGTCGCTTAGCGCATCGCGTTCAAAGCCTTTGCCGTAGACCCGATAATGGGTGTCGTCACCCGCTTGCCCGCCGTGACGGAAACCGGCAAAGTCGCGCTCCACGCTGCCCACGCCGGCGACCGCCAGGTTTCCCTGGGTATTTTTGGCCTGCTTGGTGATAATGTTGATGACGCCGTTGACCGCATTGGCGCCCCACATGGCGGCGCCCGGCCCCCGGATCACTTCGATGCGCTCGATGTCCTCAATGAACGTGTCCTGGATGTTCCAGAATACGCCGGAAAACATCGGCGTATATAGGGTGCGGCCATCCATCAGCACTAACAACTTATTGGCATAACGGCCATTGAATCCCCGCGAGCTGATCGCCCATCCGCTTGAACCGATACGCGCCACATCCAGCCCGGGCGCCAGGCGCAACGCTTCGGGGATGCTGGTCGCGCCGGAGCGCCGAATGTCTTCCTGGGTGATGACGTAAGCGGCGGCAGCGGTGTCGGCCATTTTTTGAGGCTTGCGGGAAACCGAGGAGACCTCGACGTTTAACAAATCCTCCAGGCTCAAGCCGGCCATATAGGCCAACTTATCCTCCCCGTCCGCACGGGCGCCCCCTATTGCCAGCAGCAATGCCAGCGCGGCAAGCGCTCCCGGCATGCGCCGGACGGGTCTTGCATGGATTTGTTTTCGGCGGTTATTCATTTTCGATGGCGACGCTTTTGAATTTTTGTTATTTTACCCGATATTCATCATTTTCCCGCTTCATAGCTCGGTAGGATGGCGGCCTTGTTGGACCCACGCCTTGGTTTGACGGTGTTTCAGGGCTTCAATTCGTCTATCTCTTCCCGGCTCAATCCGGTGGTCCGCATGATGACTTCAAGCGCAATGCCAACGGCCTTCAAGTTGCGGGCGACTTCGATCTTGCCTTCGATCTTGCCTTCGATCCTGCCTTTTTCAAACTTCTCCTCCATGCCATACCGGTCCGCGGCATCGCGTATCTGCCAGTATTCGTAGACTTCCAGTTCTTCCCGGCTCCAGGTGTTCATCGCGGCTTGCGCGTAGGCGGCTTTCAATTCGGGGATTTTTTCGGCGCTTTGGGGAATCATGGTCAGGTTGCCGGCGTTTTTTATGAAATAGACCCATTTTTCGACGATACTTTCCAGTTCGGCTTCCTGTTTGTTGAATTTTCTCAATTCGATGAAGTTGAATTCGAAATCGCGCAGTTCCTGTTGCAGGGTTTCTTTGTTCAGGATCAGGTGGCGGGTCAGGTAGCCGTCGCCTTCGAACGAGTTGAAGTCCAGTATACCGATGAAAATAACCTGGTTCAGTTTCGGATAATCCTCTCCTTTGTCGATCTGGGCGGTGTAGGCTTTGGCGGTGTAATACAGCGCGCGTTTATCGAAACAGGGCTGGCTTTTTACCTGCATTTCAACGATGAAGGCAACGCCCCGATGATCGAGCGCCTTGATGTCCAGGATGGTTTCCTTGAGCGTCGGTAAATCCGGCGCTTGCCAGGGGTTTTTTAGGGTGAGGTCTTTGATGCGTTTGTCGTTCTGCAAATCGAGCACGGCATTGAGAAAGCCGATCAGGATTTCCTTGTGCCGTTCGTCGCCAAAAACTTTTTTGAAGGCTATGTCTGTTTTAACATCAGCGAATTGCATGGGGAATTCCTTGTGCTTCGGCGGCAGGAAGACACCGGGCCACCAGTAGCGAAACATCGTCGTGGGCGTTCCGGTCGCCGAGATGCCGGTGCAGATGGCCGACCAGGCTGTCGAAACATTCTTCGTCGGGGGCGACTTGCAGCGCCGCAGCCGTGCGTTCGAAACCGAAAGGGATGCCCTGGGCGTCCTCGGCTTCGAGCAGTCCGTCGGAAAACACGATCAGTTGCCCATCGCCCTCCCACTGGTAGATTTGGGTGCATGCGGGAAACCCGTCAACGACGATGCCAAGCGGAAACGAGGTGGGGGGGAATAGGCGTTGCACCGCGCCGGCGCGGTCGCAGAATAGCGCGGCAGGGATGCCGCCGTTCCACAGTTCGATAACGCGGTTCGCCGTGTCTATGCTCGCTACGACCGCCGCCACGAAACGATCCGGCGGGGATTGGCGGATGATGGTGCGATTCATTTCATCGACGATGGCCTGGACGGGAAAGCCTTTTTCCACCATGCGGTAAAAAATCCGGTTGACCGGCAACAGGTTCAGCGCCGCCGGCAGGCCATGCCCGGTGGAATCGGCCAACATGACGAATAGCTGGTCGTGGTTGTTGCGCGCGGCGGCCACGAGGTCGCCGCTCACCAGTTCCGACGGGGTGATCCAATAACGCACATGGTCGTCGCGCAGCCCCGGCGAGTGCATCATTTGTTCCATCAGGTGGGCGACCAAGTGGTTTTCCTCGGTCTGGCGCCGGGCTTTTTCCTTGAGATGATCGCGTGCCGCCTTGATTTGTATGTGAGTTTTCAGCCGCGCTAATGCGATAGGCAAGCTGACCGGCTTGGTGAGGTAATCCACCGCGCCCAATTCAAAGCCGCGCCGTTCATCTTCGATTTCGTTTTTTGCGGTGAGGAAAATCACCGGAATATCGCAGGTTGTTTCGTCCGCCTTGAGCCGCCGGCAAACTTCGTAACCGTCCGTCCCCGGCATGATGATGTCAAGCAGGATCAAATCCGGCATCGGGTCGCTTGCGGCGATGCGTAGCGCATCGGCGGCGTTGAGGGCGGTTTTCGTCTTGTAGCGACCCTTGAGCAGGGTGCTCATTTGCACGAGATTTTCCTGAATGTCGTCGACGATCAAGATGGTGTGTTTTTCGTTGAGTTCGAACGGAGCGGCGCTCTCGGAGACGCTAATTTCCAGCAACGACAGCGCCTCGTGGAATTTGAAATCGTACAGCAGCTTGTCGAGCCTGGTGAAATAGTCCGCAGTGAGGGCGGACTCGAAATAGTCGCGTTGCGCCTCGAAATAATCGGCCGCCTTGCCGTCATCTTCGGCAAGATAAGCGGCGAGCCTCGTGAGCACTGGTTTGACGGCTGTCTTGCTGATTGCCGTCAGGGTGTGTTCCACCGTCTCCAATGTTTCGCCGGACGCATCCGGCGCTTCCGCCGGGGCGGCAATTTCTTTAGCGGGCTGGCCGGCCTCTACCCTGGAAATGTCCAGGACATCGTCTATCAGCGCCAACAGTTGCCGTCCGGCGGTATGTATCTTGCGCAGGTCGGGAAGGAGGCATTTTTCGCCGGAGTCGCAGTGTTCTTCCTGCAACATCTCGCTGTAACCGATGATGGTGTTGAGCGGGGTGCGCAATTCATGGCTTTTGTTGGCGAATAATTCGTTCTTCGCACGGCATGCCGCATCCGCCGACGCCTTAAGCTCGTCGATAATACGCTCGTTGAGAGCGATTTTGGCTTGCAGGTCGGCAATGACCTGGAGCAGGTCAGTATCCGCAGCGGGCAGGTTGGGAGAAACAGACATGTTTATTGGGCTTTCTGGGTGAGCATCAGGCTGGGGGTCAGGGTAAATTTGTTCTCCGCTCGGGAAAAAACCATTCACCGCAGAGACGCAGAGGCGCTGAGGAAAAACAATGGGTTGTAGAATTGAATGGTTTCACCCTTTTCATTGATTTCTCTGCGTCTGAAGCGTCTCTGCGGTAAATAATTTTTTTCTGGGCGAGAACAAATTTACCCTTGGCTGGAGGTTCATGGCTATTCAGCGGACACGCATTGGGTCATCAGCAGCGAAACGTCGTCGTGGGCGCATCGCTCCCCGAGATGTTGGTGCAGGTGATCCACCAGCTTGTCAAATCGTTCTTCGTCGGAGGCCGTGCCCAGCGCCGCGGCCATGCGCTCGAAACCGAAAGGGACGCCCTGATCGCCTTCGGCTTCGAGCAGGCCGTCGGAAAACATGATCAGTTGCCCGTCTTCCTCCCATTGGTAAATATCGGTGCGCGAGAGAAAATCGTCGCCGACGATGCCGAGCGGAAACGTGATGGCGGGGAAGGTGCGTTTCACCGCGCCGGCGCGGTCGCAGAAAACGGCGGGCGGGTTGCCGCCGTTCCACAACTCGACGGTGCGGTTCGCGGCGTCTATGCTGGCCACGATAGCCGCCACGAAACGATCCGGCGGGGATTGGCGCTTGATCGCGCTGTTCATTTCCTCGACGATGGCCGGGACGGGAAAGCCTTTTTCCACCATGCGGTAAAAAATCCAGTTAATCGGCAACAGGTTCAGCGCGGCCGGCAGCCCGTGCCCGGTGGAATCGGCCAACATGACGAACAGCTTGTCGTGGCTATTGCGCGCGGCGGCCACGAGATCGCCGCTCACCAGCTCCGACGGGTTGATCCAATAACGCACGTAGTCGTCGCGCAGCCCCGGCGAATGCATCATCCGCGCCATGAGATGGGCGACCAGGTGGTTTTCCTCGGTTTGGCGCCGGGCATTAAGTTCGAGCAGCGCATTGTGTTCCTCAATGCGGTCGCGGTAGCGCTGCTGGAGATCGTGCGCCTGTTTTCTTTGCAAACTGGCGTTGATGCGCGCCTTTAACAGGGTGGTGTTAAACGGCTTGGGCAGATAGTCTTCCGCGCCCATCTGGATGCAGCGCGCCGTGCTGTCGATGTCGTCGAGCGCGGTGATCATGATTACCGGGATGTAGCGCAGCGTTTCATCCTGTTTCAGAGTTTCCAGCACTTGGTAGCCATCCATGATGGGCATCATGATGTCCAGCAGGATGAGGTCGAAATTTTGGCTGCGCACCAGTTCGAGCGCCTCAGCGCCATCGCGCGCCAGGACGACTTGGTGCCCGTCCTTGCACAGGCGCCGCGACAACAGCGCACGGTTGACTTCCATATCGTCCACCACCAGCACTGTGGCGGGGGATTCAGTCGGCAGTGGTTGCATGGCGCCCCTCATGTAAAACATTGGCAGTCAAGATGCCCCTCAAAGTCACGGTAAAAGTGGAACCCTTGCCGGGTTCGCTGACGACCGAGATGTCGCCCCCCATCAGGCGGCAAAAGCGTCGGCTGATGGACAGCCCCAGGCCGGTTCCGCCGTATCTGCGGGTGGTGGAGGCATCCGCCTGGGTGAAATCCTGGAACAGCTTGCCCACTTGTTCCCGGTTCATGCCGATTCCGGTATCGGCCACCTCGAAGCGCACTTGTTCGCCGCCGTCGGCGGTTTCCCGGCTGGTGCGGAAGAAAATCGTGCCGTTTTCGGTAAACTTGACGGCATTGCTGAGCAGGTTGAGCAACACCTGGCTGACCCTGGTGCGGTCGGCGTAAAGCGTTCCCATGCCCGGCGGGCAAGTCACCCGGAGAGTATTGCCGTTTTCCTGCGCCAGCGGATGAACGGTGGAGGCCATGTCCTCCACCAATTCGGCCACGTCGAAATTCTCGGGGGAAAGCGTGATCCTGCCGGCTTCGATCTTCGATAGATCGAGTATCTCGTTAATCAGCGTCAGCAGATGGTGGCCGGCGCTACGGATTCTGCCCAGGTCCTCGACTGCGGCATCCTGCTTGAGGTCGATCAATTCTTCAGTGAGGATTTCGCTATATCCGATAATGGCGTTGAGCGGGGTGCGCAATTCGTGGCTCATGTTGGCGAGGAAAGTGCTTTTCGCCTGGCTTGCGACCTCTGCGTCTTCCTTGGCGCGGCGTAGCGCCTCTTCCGCTTCCATGCGCAATTGGATGTCGCGAAAAGAGACCACCGCACCGATGATTTCACCGCTCCCGGTGATGATGGGCGTAGAAGTGGATTCCACGCGTAGCGGCTGCCCGCTCTTGCTCCAGAACAGTTCGTCCGGCATGTGATGCACCGAGCCGCTGCGCATGGCTGTGCCGATGGGGCATTCCTCGGACGCAAATGTGCTGCCGTCCGGGCGGGTGTGGTGGGTCAACGCGTGCAAGGACTGCCCGAGCAGCTCGTTGTGGCTGAAGCCGAGTATCTGGGTGGCGGCATGGTTGACAAAGATGGTGCGCCCCTCCAGGTCAATGCCGCAAATCCCCTCCGCCACTGCGTTGAGTATCAAGCGGTTCTGGCGCGCAATCTGCTCCAGCTCCCACTCCAGCATCTTGCGCTCGGTAATGTCGCGCAGCACCGCAACGATGCACATATGTTCGCGCATCTGCATGGTGGCGACGGCAATTTCCGCATTGCGCCGTCCTTCCTTGGCCGCGATGTCGATTTCGTAGCGGTTTTCCAGGATTTCCCCCTGCAAGCGTCGGCGATAGCGCTCGCTGAGCATTTCCCGATCTTCGGGATAAATCAGCTCCAGGAAAGAGGGCAGCGCCTTGATTTCCTCGGCGCTACGTCCGGTGATGGCGCACACCGCATCGTTGACCAGAATGATGTGGCCATTGTCGATTACCAGCACCCCCTCACCCGCATCCGATTGGGCGCGCAACAGCGCTTCATAAAGGATGTATTGTTCCGCCAAAGCTTTTTCCGCAACCTTGCGCGCGGTGATGTCATGCTTGATCGCGACGAAGTGGATAATTTGCCCGTCGGCATCCTTGACCGGCGCGATGATGGATTCATCCACCCGCGTGTCGCCATTCTTGCACCGGTTGGTGACTTCGCCCTGCCAGATGTTGCCGGCCAGTATGGTTTCCCACATCGACTGGTAGACACCCGGCGAATGAATGCCGGATTTGAGCATGGCGGGCGTGCGCCCGACCACTTCTTCGGCGGAATAGCCCGTGGCGCGGATGAATGCCGGATTGACGTACTCAATGACGCCCTGCCGGTTGGTGATAAAAATACTGGTGGCGGCGGCCTCAATGGCTGTGGAACGGATCAGCAGCGCCTTTTCCGACTCGCGCCGCTGGGCAAGCTCCGATTTGAGCTGTCCCTGGATTTCACTCAGGCGCCGGTTCAGCCGATAAAAGTAATACGCCAGCACGGCCAGGAAAATCAGCAGGACTATACCGGCCAGGATCAGGTAATAATATTTTTTCACCACGGATTTATAACTGATCTCTCCAATATCCCGGTAGGGGCCGAGTTGGAGTTTCTGATACAGTTCGTTGATCGGATCGTAATTGAGTGCGACGGTCCAACCCGCGCTGGACGAAGCCAGCGCCGCCGGATCGTCTTCGGGCATCGCGATGAGCGCCGCAGCGACTTTATCGGCAAGGTTGCGCGAGGTGTGCTTAAGTGCTGCAAATGGCCATTCGGGATAAAGCCGGGTGCTGAGGGCAAAGGGAAAATCCAGGTCGCGCTCCGCCTTTTCATCCAGCACGACGAAATCCTTCATGCGGATTTTCCCCTTTGCCGCCATGCGTTCGAGAATATCGGTGCGCACCGTTCCGGCATCTACCTGTCCTTCAAGGACGGCGCGAATGACGGCCTCGTGAGTGCCGCCAAAAGCGAGATATTTGAAGTCCCTGCGCGGGTTTATCCCGACATCGAGCAGAACGCCCCAGGTGGCTTGCCAGCCGCCCAACGAGGATTCGTCCACCCCCATGAAGGCTTTATCCTTGAGATCGCGAAGGCCGGCAATGTCCGTGCGGTCGGCGCGGCGGAAAATCACGCCGCCGAACTTCGTAAACAACTTGTCGCCCCAACGGTTTTTCAGGGTGGCAAGGAGGCTCACACCGTATAGCGCCTCAAAATCCAGATACATGCCGGAATTGGCGATTACGAAATCCGCCTCCCTGTTTGCGACAACGCGCTTGATGGCTTCAAAATCGAAAGGGGTGACGGTAAAGTGGTAATCCGGCAACTTGCTATTCAGGTAATCCGCGGTCGGTTGCCATGCGACTGCGGTGTTTTCCTCCCCACGCTTGGAAAGCACGGCGATGCGGATTTCCGTGGGTGGGGATAGATGCACGGCCAACGCAGTTTGCCATGCCATGACGAGCGCCAGCCGGAATAGTGTGCGCAGAGCCAGGGAAAGCAGCCGGTTTGCCGGTGACAACATGCCTATACCTTTCTAGGTTTAATCAGCCAACGGTTTTCCGCATTTTTGCAGCATGATGACGATTTTTTCGAGCAGCCGTTCGAATTCTATAGGTTTGGTGTCGTAATCGTCGCAGCCTGCGGCGAGGATTTTTTCCCGGTCGCCGTTCATCGCATGCGCGGTCAGCGCGATGATGGGAATCTCGCGGGTGAGCGGATTGGCCTTAATGCGCCGGGAAGCTTCCCAACCATCCAGAACCGGCATGTTCATATCCATCAGGATCAGGTCGGGCAGCTCCGACTCGGCGTTGATGACCGCCTGCTCGCCATTTTCTGCGGATACGATCTCAAAACCCCGACGCACAAGGCGACGCGACAACATGTTGCGATTCATTTCATTGTCTTCGACCAGCAATAGCTTGGACATGGCGATGTTTTTCCTATGTGTCGCGATGCATTGTCCACCGGACATGGTCATTGCAGCACGGACGATCAATCCTGGGCGGTGACGACATATGGGCGACATATGTCAGATATAGAATGCCATTCTACGTGTTTTTCCGGTTCCGGAACAAACGGGATAACTTCGTATACCTTGCCTCTCGCATCCCGTTTGGGAACAATCCAGTCAATTGCCACCGCGCAAGGCATAGTTTCTCACAGTTTGATCGTCTCCCCCACCTTCATTTCCTGTGGTTTGGCTTTTGCGCCCTGCTTGTCCAGCGCCTTGCTCGGTGAAACCATCCAATTCTACAATTCATTGTTTTTCCTCAGCGCCTCAGCGTCTCTGCGGTGAATGTTTTTTTCCGGGCGCATGGCTGTGCAACGCCCTCACCCCAATCGGCAGGGTAAATTTGTTCCCGGCACGGAAAAAACCGATTCACCGCAGAGGACGCGGAGGACGCAGAGGAAAAGCATGAGGGGGTTTCCTCTGCGTCCTCCGCGTCCTCTGCGGTGAAAAAGG
>JBAYVP010000150.1:0-11227 GCA_041674485.1 Sulfuricellaceae bacterium | reverse complement strand
CCCGACAGCCTGCGGCTTGGGCACAAGAGGCGCAACGACGCGCAATGGTCATTCCATTGCCTTCTCTTGTAGTTGCAACGCCGCCATGCGCCCGGAAAACCGTGCAATCCAGCCCGTTCAACGGAGGTTTCCAGGATAAAGGCTGTAACTATAATTTTTGTAATTGTTCTTGATTGAACATGCTGTATTGGCAAGCGGTCAACGGAGGTTTCTAGGATCATCAGTTGCAGCGGTTTTTCGGTGGAACTTTAGAGGTAATGTGCTGCCCATTGAGGTTTAAGCCAGAGGAATGTTGCAAGCGCTGTAACTTTTGTAATTGTTCTTGATTGAAAATGCTGTATGTTGGTAGCGGAATATCTGGGTAACAACGAAAGTCAATTATCATGACCAACCGCATTATCATCGATCCCGTCACCCGTATCGAAGGCCATTTGCGTATAGAGGCGGAAACCGATTCTGCGGGCGTGATCGTTTCAGCCGCCGGCACCGGCGCCATGGTGCGCGGGTTGGAGATCATTCTCAAAGGACGCGATCCGCGCGACGCCTGGGCTTTCGCCCAGCGTATCTGCGGCGTATGCACGCTGGTGCATGGCATCGCCTCGGTGCGCGCGGTGGAAGATGCGTTGAAATGCACCATCCCGCCCAACGCCCAGTTGATCCGCAATCTGATGATCGCGGCGCAATTCGTTCACGATCATGTGATGCATTTCTACCATTTGCATGCGCTCGACTGGGTGGATGTGGTGTCGGCGCTCAAGGCCGATCCGCAGCGCACTTCCGAACTGGCGCAGTCCATTAGCAGCTATGCAAAATCATCGCCGGGTTATTTCTCCGACGTGCAAAAAAAGCTCAAAGGTTTTGTCGATGGCGGCCAATTGGGTATTTTCGGCAACGGCTACTGGGGACATGCCGCCTACAAATTGCCGCCGGAAGCCAATCTGATGGCGCTGGCGCACTACTTGGAGGCGCTGGCGTGGCAGCGCGAAGTGGTCAAGCTGCACACCCTGTTCGGCGGCAAGAACCCGCATCCCAACTTTCTGGTGGGCGGCGTGCCGTGCGCGATCAGCGTCCACCCCGGCCACGAAGGCAAAACCCTGCACGGCGGCCAGAGCGCCACCGCGCTCAACATGACCGGCCTCACGCAGGTGCGCAACATCATCCAGCAGATGCGCGATTTCGTCGATCAGGTATACGTGCCGGACACGCTGGCTATCGCCGACTTCTACAAGGACTGGTTCAAGCTCGGCGAAGGCGTGGGCAATTTCATGACCTACGGCGAGTTTCCCGAGAACGGAACGGGCAAAATGCTGATCCCCGCCGGCGTGATCCTCGACCGCAATCTCGACAAAATCCACGCTGTCGATCTGCATGCCGCCGACCAGATACAGGAATTCGTCAGCCACGCCTGGTACGATTACAGCGTCGGCAAGACGCAGGGGCTGCATCCCTACCAGGGCGAAACCAAGCTCAACTACACCGGCCCCAAGCCGCCGTACCAGCATATCGATCCCGGCCAGCCGTATTCCTGGCTCAAATCGCCGCGCTGGAAGGGCAAACCGGTGGAGGTCGGGCCGCTGGCGCGGGTGCTGATGCTCTATGCCAAGGGGTGCCAAACAACGCGCGAACTGGTCGGCATGGCGCTGAAAAAACTCGACCTCCCCGTAGCTGCGCTGTATTCCACCCTGGGACGCACCACCGCGCGCACCCTGGAAACCAAACTGCTGGCCGATGCGCTGCCGGACTGGTGCGACGCGCTGCTGGGCAACATCAAGGCGGGCGATCTCGCCACTTTTAACGACACCCTGTGGGAGCCGTCCTCCTGGCCGAGCCAGACGCGGGGCGTCGGCTTCACCGAAGCGCCGCGCGGCGGGCTGGCGCACTGGATTGTCATCAAAGACGGCAAAATAGACAACTATCAGGCAGTCGTGCCGAGCACCTGGAACGCCGGCCCGGTCGATCCGCAAGGACAGCACGGCCCCTACGAGGCGGCGCTGCAAGGGCATCAGGTGCTCGACGGCAAACAGCCCATCGAAATCCTGCGCACCATCCACAGCTTCGACCCGTGCATCGCCTGCGCGGTGCATGTGATTGATCTGCGGAATACGCGGGGAAGTAGGGTGAAATGCTGAAGCCGTAGCGCGGGGAGCCGCAAAAAAGCTTTACCGCAGAGGCGCAAAGACGCAGAGAAAAACAGGGGTTTCCCGGTTTCCCCTTGGGTGTCGCTTTCTCAGCGCCTCTGCGGTGAAAAACATTAGTTTATGGAGCATGAATAGCCGCACCGTAGCTTGATCTAAAGTTGGCCGTATTGACCAAGCTTTTCCAGGTCGTGGATATGCACGTCCTTGCCTTTGACGCTGATCAGGCCGGCGGCGGTGAGGTCGTGCAGCACGCGCGAAAAGGTTTCCGGCGAGATGTTCAGGCGCGAGGCAATGACGGTTTTGCTGGCCGGCAGGGCAACCGTCAATTCCGCGCTGGGGGTGTCTGCATAGACATCGTGCTGGAGCAGATAGCCAATCACGCGTTGCGTGCAGGAGCGCAGGGAATAAGCCTCGATATCGGCGATCAGGCCGTGCATGCGACCGGATAGTCCGGCCAGCATCTTGCGGCTGAAGCCGGGATGGTGGTCGATGCCGTCGAACACCACGGCCTTGGAAATATGCAGTAGCAGCGAATCCATTAGCGCCTGCGAATAAACCGGATAGGGCGTGTTCATGAACATCACGGCCTCGCCGAAAGTCTGGCCCGCACCCACCAGACTAACCACCTTTTCGATGCCTTGCGGCGAGGAAAAGGCCAGCTTGATCTGACCATGCACCACTAAATAGAAGCCGTGCGGCTGGTCGCCGCGCTGAAACAGAATTTCACCGCGCGCCACATGAATTTCCCGGCATCCCTGAGAGATACGCTCGATTTCCGCCGGACTCATTTCCTTAAACAGCGGCAAGGTGGTGAGTATTGTGTGTATCTTGGCTGTGCTCAAGTTTTCTCCAAAATGGGTGCAGGCGGTGAATGTTTTAACGATGCATTCATTATGCAATTGCTTGGCAACAATTGCCACCTCCGCACGAATTATCGGAAAAAGGATTTAATAACTGAGCCGCATAAAAAAACGGTTTACCTATAGATTAAAGTCCAAAATTTTGCACCGAAAATTCGTTTCGCCGGGTAAAACGTTGCATTTTTAAACACACCTCAAGCCGTCGTTATTTTCCGAAAAAATTCAGTAATTTTTTATTATTGAATTTAAAAGCATTTTGTGTTTTAGAATGTTGTCGGTTGTGGTGGTTTGCGTGTATGCGACAATCATTATATTAGAATTTACTGTTTTTTTACCGGGGAAAAAGCTGATATTATCATCCCGTCGTCCTTAAAAATTCATTTTCGGATGGTGATATTACCGTGCTTTCAATTAATTACGTGGAGGAGGGGCAATGAGACTCAAATTACTTATGGCATTAATTGCGGGTGGAATGGCATTCAGCGCGTCGGCTTTGGCGCATGAGCCGTCTTATACCGCCATGATGGCGAATACTTGTAACGGCTGCCATGGCACCGACGGGGTAAGCGCCGGTCCGAACATGCCGAATCTGGGCGGCGTGCCGGCCAATTATATGGTCGAGCAGATGAAGCTCTTCAAGAGCGGCGAGCGCCCGTCCAGCGTGATGGGACGCTTGGCGAAGGGTTACTCCGAGGGGGATTTCACTGCGATGGCAAAATACTTTGCCGCCATGAAATACGTCGGCGCGAAGCAGCCGGTGGATGACGCCAAGGCGGCCAGAGGCAAAGTGGTGCATGAAGAACGTTGCGAAAAGTGCCACGAAAAGGGCGGCTCAGTGGGTGCGGATGAAGGCATCCTGGCTGGTCAGTGGCTTGAATATCTCCAGATTTCCATGAACGAATTCCGCTCCGGCAAACGCCCGATGCCGAAGAAGATGGCGGCTAAGATCGAAGGCGAAGGCAAGCTTTCCGATGCCGACGTGGAAGCGCTGGTTCATTTCTACGCCAGTCAACATTAACCGGAGGGAACCAAGATGTCTATGAATCGCAGAAGTTTTATCAAACTGCTGGGCGCCTCCGCCGGCGTTGGTCTGGCTGGAGCGCCGATGTTTTCCGTCGCCAACGAAATTATGCCCAAGAAGGGGCGTCGTGTGGTGGTTTTGGGTGGTGGCTATGGCGGCGCGATTGCCGCCAAATATATTCGTATGGCCGACCCCAGCATTGAAGTGGTGCTGGTGACGGAAAATAAGGAGTACATCTCCGGCCCCTTGAGCACCTTGGTGATCGCCGGTTTCCGCGATCTCAAGGATAACACGATCACCTATGAGAAACTTGAGGCCAACCACGGCATCAAGATGGTGTACGCCCATGCTGAAAGCGTCGATGCAGCCGCCAAGGTGTTGGTCACCAATCAGGGCACTATTGCCTATGACCGTCTGGTGCTTTCGCCCGGCATCGATTTCCGCTTTGAAGAAATTGAGGGCTATGACCCCAAAACCACGCCCGACGTGATTCCCCACGGCTGGTTGCCCGGTGCGCAAACCCTGTTGCTGAAGAAGCAGATCGAGTCGATGAAGCAAGGCGGCGTAGTCGTTTTGACCGTGCCGCCCACACCGTATCGTTGCCCGCCCGGACCCTACGAGCGCACCAGCCTGTTTGCATACTACCTCAAGCAGCACAACCCCACGGCCAAGGTCATCGTCTGGGACGCGAACGAGAAAATCGCTTCCAAGGGACCATTGTTTATGAAGGGTTGGACCAAGCATTACGGCTTCGACGCCAAGGACTCCAGCAAGGGTATGGTCTCGTACCACAGCAACAGCAAGATCACCAAGATCGACGTGAAGGGCATGGAAGTCGACAACGGCGTGGAATCCATCAAAGCCGACATGATCAACATCATCCCGCCGCAGAAGGCCGGCCTCATTGCCTTCAAGGCAGGCGTGGTGGGCGAGGACAAGAAATGGTGCCCAGTCGATCCGGTCACTTTCGAATCCAAGCTGGCGCCGGGAATTCACGTCATCGGCGACTCCAGTAGTGCTGCGCCTATGCCCAAGTCCGGTTACTCGGCAAACTCCCAGGCCAAGTGCTGCGCGACGAACGTCGTCCAGTTGATGAACGGCAAGCCGCTGATTCCTCCGTCATTCGTCAACGTGTGCTACAGCTTCATCACCAACAAGGAAGCGATCAGCGTTGCCGCAGTGTATAAAGAAGCAGGCGGCAAAATCGCTGAAGTGCCGAACTCCGGCGGCGTTTCCCCCGACTTGTCGGAAATGGATGCGCGCTATGCTTATGGCTGGATCAAGAACATCCTGACGGAAATGTCCACCTGATCCATGGTTGTTTCCAGGATGAAAAAACCCCGCTTCGGCGGGGTTTTTTCATCCTGGATTCCTCTGTTGGTAGAGAATAAGCCTAGGCTGTCGAAATATAGCGTTTATAACGAATTTAAGTTTTCCGCGTTTGGGATATACAAGATGCCAAAAGGGGGGACACAGGGTAAATTTGTTCTCAGCACGGAAAAAACCGATTCACCGCAGAGGACGCAGAGGACGCGGAGGAAGAGCATGAGGGTTTTCCTCTGCGTCCTCCGCGTCCTCTGCGGTGAAAAAGGTTTTGTCGTAACTACTCAGGTACAACATATTGTGCGAATAAATTCGCACCTACGACCATGTCAACAGAGGAATCCAGGATCATCGATATGCCGAAACGCCGGACTGATTTTTTCGATTTCCTCACCGGGTGCGCCGAAGCTCTCGAACCAGGTTTTCCACTCGCGCGTCACCCGCCAGATGCGCTCCACGATTTCTTCGGCGCGCTGCAAGGTCAGCCCGAAACGCGAATAGCCGGAAAGTGCGTTGCCCAGTGTTGCGAGGCGCCCTTGGGCGCCGACGCCCAGATGCAGAAAACGCTCGCTCGCCAGCGTCGGGCGCGGCATCACATCGTAGAGCGGACTCAAACCCCATCCGCCCACCTCGGTGTTCCACAGCAGAGCATGGTTGCGCAGATGATCGTCGTCGTTGGTGACGAAAATATTGAACACCATACGCCCGAACAACTCGGCGTTGGCGGCGGCGATAAGCGTTGGGGCGGCGTGGCGGCGCAGCCCGTCGGCGATTTCCCCATAGCTTTTGCGGGGCGAGTCGGCTTCCGCGCACCCCAGCAGGGTCAGCGCGCTGACCATATGGCGGCGGTGCTGCCGCCCCTCAATCCGCAAACGGTCGAAACGCCGGATCAACATTACCGTTTTGCCGCGTAGCTGAAGGGTGTACACGGCAGGCGCATCCAGCCCGGCTTGCGCCGCCAGGCGCAGGGTGGCGGCTTCGATGCAGGGAATGTCGAGCGAATCGCCCACCGAGGGGAATTTCGCCAGCCAGAGGTCGCCGTTGTCATCCTCGACGGTCACTTTGGGGCGCATGCCGCCGAGAGAACTGCCGGCGTCGAAAATATCATCCAGTTGCGCCGGGATAGGCAGTCCCTGCTCAATGCGTTCACTCGCCTCCATCAGGTATTCCAGCCGATGCTGGCTATGCGGCACCTCGTGGGACGGGCTGTGCAGCGTCGGGCGCACATCAAGCGCGCCCACCCGTTGGCTGCCGGCATTGAGCAGGTAGAGGGATTCCGGCAAGCTGTTGGCCGGCGCTTTCAGGCGCGCTTCGATCACCCGCCGCCCCCACGCATCCGGCGCCGCATCGCGCAACCCGCCGAAATAGGGCAACCCTCCCGCAGGTGCGAGCACTTGGCCGCGCACCGCGTTCCTGTCCGCCAGCGCGAGGCTCACCGGGTCGATCTCCAGCGCGTTGGGCCGCTCCAGGTAGCGCAAACCGTAACGGAAACTGGAGGCCAACAAGTCCGCGCCTTGCTCGGTCATATCCAACAGCCCGGCCGGTTCGAATTGACCGTTGAGGTGGGCAAACACCGCCAGCGTGCGCGTCTTGGCCTGGAGATCGTCAATACGACGGGTGGCCATGTCAGAAATCCAGCTCCTTCAACGCCGTCTCAGACAAAAGACGGGCGCGGTGACGTTTTTCCGTCACGGCAAGCGCGCTGACCGCCGGATCTTCCTCACCCAGCAATTGCATCAGCGTCTTGCCCGGCGCGATGGCATCCAGGTAGCGCAACACCTGCCCGATAGCGACTGCAGGGTCGCCCTTCTCGATACGGGAAGCCGTGCTCCGGGCGATGCCGGCGCGAGCGGCTGTGTCAGCCTGACGCGCCCGGCGCGCCAAGCGCAAACGGGAGAGCAACTCACCCAACAGCCGTAGTTGAGTTGCAACGGCTTCGGGAGTGGCCGGTTGTTGCCTGATCTTCATGTTCGTTAATTAGGTCTTAATTGGCGTAACGACCGAAATAACGAACATGCTACGCCGGCAGACCGCGAAGTCAAGCGACCATGACTCCTGTCGCAGGGTAAATTTGTTCTCAGCACGAAAAAAACCGATTCACCGCGGAGGACGCAGAGGAAAAGCATGAGGGGTTTCCTCTGCGTCCTTTGCGGTGAAAAAGATTTTGTCATATTGGTTGTGGCCAGGAACCGCGCTAAGCTTGGCGCACAGTAAAGCAGGGAAACAGGGAAGCGATCCGCCCAACCAGGTCAGCGTTTAACAGCGGCTGGGACGCGGCGCACAAGTCCGCATCGGCGCAGCCTTGCGGGCGGAACTCCTGCAAAACATAGTTTTGCACTCCCATGCTTTTCAGATCAAGGGCAAGCCGCAGTAAGGATTCCGGGGTGTGCAACTGCGAGTGTATCGTGGTGCGGACTTCATAAGCGACGCCGCTCTCCAGCAACGCCATTAATCCTGCCCGTGCTTTTTCCCCGCTGCCGGGAGCACCGGTGACCGTTTCATATTCGTCAAACGGCGCCTTGATGTCCAACCCCACCCAGTCCAGCCCAGGCAGCAGGGCATGGAGCCGCTCGGGATAAGGCGAAGCGGTGTGCAGCCCAACCTTGAAGCCAAGATTGCGCACTTCAATAATGGCAAGTGCAAGCGCATTTTGCAGCGTGGCTTCACCGCCGCTGAACACCACGGCATCCAGCAGTCCGCGCCGACGCAGCAGGAAGGCGACGACATCGCGCCAGACAATAGTGCTCTCCGCGCGCGGCGGCAGGAGGTGAGGGTTCTGGCAATAGCCGCAATGCCAGGGGCAGCCTTGGCAGAAAACCACCGCCGACAGGCAACCGGGATAATCGGTAGTAGTCAGCGGCGTTAAGCCGCCGACGATCAGTTCCGGCAAAATTGGAAGCCTGGAAAGGGCAATTGCTTAACCGCAGAGGCGCGGAGGCGCAGAGAGGAGCAAGGCTTTTCTGGTTTCATCAGTGTGTCTCTGTGGTTCAATTGATTTTTCGAGAATCAGGCGTTGAGGCCGGCGCGGCATTCCCGGAAATATTTACGCTCGTAGAACTCGCCCTTCTTACCAATGTTAAAGGACGCGACCGGGCGATGATAACCCATCACGCGCGTCCAGATTTCGCACGGCTGGCGCTCTTCGTCCGTCAGTACGAGTTGTTGCGGCTTCAGGTTGATTTGTTGGGACAGGTCGGTCATGGTCGGAATCTTTCTTTAATTATCAATTTTAGTAACATAGCAGCAGGGTAAATTTGTTCTCCGCGCGGGGAAAAACCATTCACCGCTGAGGCGCTGAGGAAAAACAATGGGTTGTAGAATTGAATGGTTTTACTCTTTTCGTTGATTTCTCGGCGTCTCGGCGTCTCTGCGGTAAATATTTTTGCTTCCGGCTCGTCCGGGTTAGACATTGGTTAATTGCTTACGTTTCTTTTCCAGCAATTCGGCATCGCATTTCGGGCAGAATTTATGTTCGCCACCCAAATAGCCATGGCTGGGGCAAATCGAGAAGGTCGGCGTGATGGTGATGTACGGCTGGCCGAACCGTTCCAGCGCGCGCTTCACCAGCAACATGCAGGCATGAGCGCTGGAAATGCGCTCTGTCATGTAGAGGTGCAGCACGGTGCCGCCGGTGTACTTGCGTTGCAATTCCTCCTGTAACGCCAAGGCTTCGAAGGGGTCGTCGGTATAACCTACAGGCAATTGGGACGAATTGGTGTAGTAGGGCATCTCGGGCGCACCGGCCTGGAGGATGTCGGGAAAGCGCTTCCGGTCTTCCTTGGCGAAGCGGTAGGTAGCACCTTCCGCCGGTGTGGCTTCCAGGTTGTACATGTGCCCGGTTTCGTCCTGGAACTGGAGCATTTTGGCGCGGATATGGTCGAGCAGGCGCACCGCGAATGGGTGACCGGCATCGCTTGCGATATCGTGCTCGTTGCCGGTGAAGTTGCGTATCATTTCGTTGATGCCGTTTACGCCCAGTGTCGAAAAGTGGTTGCGTAGCGTGCCCAGATAGCGCTTGGTATAGGGGAACAGGCCGCTGTCCATGTGGCGCTGGATCACCTTGCGCTTGATTTCCAGGCTGTTCTTGCCGATTTCCAGCAGTTCGTCGAGACGCGCCAGCAGTCCTGCTTCGTTGCCTTTGTACAAGTAGCCGAGGCGTGCGCAATTGACCGTCACCACGCCTACCGAGCCGGTCTGTTCGGCGGAGCCGAACAGACCGTTGCCGCGTTTCAGCAGTTCGCGCAGGTCGAGTTGCAGGCGGCAGCACATCGAACGCACCATATTTGGCTTGAGATCGGAATTAATGAAATTCTGGAAATACGGCAGCCCGTATTTCGCCGTCATCTCGAACAACAGGCCGGCGTTTTCGGATTCCCACGGAAAATCCGGCGTCATGTTGTAAGTAGGTATCGGGAAGGTGAACACGCGTCCCTTCGCGTCGCCGGTGGTCATCACCTCGATATACGCGCGGTTTATCATATCCATCTCGACTTGCAGTTCGCCGTAGGCAAACGGCATTTCCTTGCCGCCGATCATGGGGATTTGTTCGCGCAGGTCTTCCGGGCAAATCCAGTCGAAGGTCAAATTGGTGAACGGCGTTTGCGTGCCCCAGCGCGAAGGGACATTGAGGTTGTAGATCAATTCCTGGATATATTGCTTGACCTGTTCATAGGCCAGATTATCCTTGCGGATGAACGGCGCCATGTAGGTGTCGAATGACGAAAACGCCTGCGCGCCGGCCCATTCGTTTTGCAATGTGCCGAGAAAATTGACGATCTGCCCGACGGCGCTCGACATGTGCTTGGGCGGGCCGGCCTCGACCTTACCGGGGACGCCGTTCAAGCCCTCGTTCAGCAACATGCGCAACGACCAGCCGGCGCAATAGCCGGCCAGCATGTCGAGATCGTGTACGTGGATGTCGCCTTCGCGGTGCGCAATCCCGACTTCGGGGGGGTAAACGTGGCTCAGCCAATAATTGGCGATTACCTTGCCGGAAACATTGAGTATTAGCCCGCCCAGGCTGTAGCCCTGATTCGCGTTCGCATTCACACGCCAATCCATTTGCTCCAGATATTCGTTGACCGAACTCGCCACGTCCACCACGGTGCGCTTGTCCTGACGCAGCTTGCTGTGCTGCTCGCGATAGACGATATAGGCGCGGGCGGTTTTCAGGTGATTGGCGGAAATCAGCACCTGCTCCACCACATCCTGGATGTTTTCGATGGTCGGCGGCTCTCCGCGGAACTTGTGGGTGAGCACCTTGACTACTTGCGCGGTGAGCAACACGGCCTCGGAAGCATCGAATTCGCCACTTGCCCGCCCGGCGCGTTCGATGGCGGAACGGATTTTTTCCGCGTCGAACGTGGCCGACGAGCCGTCGCGCTTGATAACGCCGCGCGGCTGCGCAACGAGACTAACCGAGCTGCGCCCGGCGTTGGTTGATGCCATGCTTTTCCCTTATCGAACGTTTTTCCAGGTTTTTCAACGACCTGATTGCTTTACAGCGAAACCACAAGATATTGTGGCAAGGGATACAATTTAATCTTTATATTGTGGTGCGTCAAGGGGCTGGGGCAGGGTGAATTTGTTCTCTGCCCGGAGAAAAACCATTTACCGCAGAGACGCAGAGACGCTGAGGAAAAACAATGATCGTTCCCACGCTCCGGCGCTCATCGTTATACACAAGTCGGAGCGGGAAGCCCCTCCCCCTTCAAGGGGGAGGCTGGGAGGGGGATGGGGTAGAACGACACAGACTAAAATCAATATCTTACATTGTTGCCTGCGTCTTCCACCCCACCCCCACCCTAACCCTCCCGCTTTCCGGGGAGGGAATGCCACGCTCCATCTTTTCTGCATGTAATCAAATGATTGAAAAGATGTGTGAT
>JBAYVP010000149.1:0-11361 GCA_041674485.1 Sulfuricellaceae bacterium | reverse complement strand
TCGGTGCATATTTCCCCGCTTTTCAAACCAATATGAATAACTATTGGCTTGAAAAGCGGGAAAATCTGCCCTCGACCAGCTCATTTTTCGCTTCGATTCTTTAAGTCCGACAGGCTCCTAGGTCCAGGTTCAGGGTAAATTGATTTCCGCACCGAGAATAACTTTACCCGGTTGCCGATTCCCTCTATGCTTTTGATGCGGGATTGTTTGGGATTACAATGTGTACTTTTCGCCTGAAGCTTTACGCACCATGCAAATCGGAACCCATTCCCTGAACCAGCTTGTCGTCGCTCCCATGGCGGGCGTGACTGATCGTCCCTTCCGCCAGTTGTGTCGGCGCATGGGCGCGGGGCTGGCGGTGTCCGAGATGGTCGCGTCGAATTCCCTGCTTTACGGCAGCGCCAAGACCCAGCGGCGCGCCCGGCACATCGGCGAACCGGGGCCGGTGTCGGTGCAGATTGTCGGCAGTGATCCATTGATGCTTGCGGAAGCGGCCAAATACAATCGGGCGCGTGGCGCGCAGATCATCGACATTAACATGGGCTGCCCGGCAAAAAAAATCTGCAATGTGATGGCCGGCTCGGCGCTGCTCAAAGATGAGATTCTGGTCGGGCGCATCCTGGAAGCGGTGGTGAATGCAGTGGATGTGCCGGTGACCTTGAAAATCCGCACCGGCTGGGACGCGCACAACAGAAATGCGCCAAGCATCGCGCGCATCGCCGAGGCCGCCGGCATCCGGGCGCTGGCGATTCATGGCCGCACGCGCGCGGACGGCTATTCGGGCGACGCGGAATACGCCACCATCGCCGAGGTCAAGTACCACGTCACGATTCCGGTGATAGCCAACGGCGACATCACTAGCCCGCAAAAAGCCCAACAGGTGCTGGCCGCCACCGGCGCCGACGCGGTGATGATAGGCCGCGCGGCGCAGGGGCGCCCGTGGATATTCCGCGAAATCGCCCATTACCTGGCGACCGGCGAGTTGCTGCCCAAGCCCGGCATTGCGGAAATCCACGCCATCCTGGTTGCTCACCTGCACGATTTGTACGAATTTTACGGCGAACTCGCGGGCGTCAGGATGGCACGCAAACACATCGCCTGGTATACCAGGGGTCTGCCCGATTCGGCGGCGTTCCGCCACGCGATGAACCAGTTGCAAAGCAGTCAAGAACAATTGCAGGCCATCGACCGGCTATTCAACGTCGCGATGGATGAGGGGGATAACTATAAATACAGGGAGCTATTGGCCGCATGATGAACGAAAACGAGCTTGCCGGCTGCATACGGAAGTCCATGGAGGATTATTTCCGCCACCTCGACGGCGAAAAACCCAGCGCGGTTTATGACATGGTCATCAGCCATGTGGAAAAACCCTTGCTGCAATTCGTCATGGATAAAGCACAAGGCAACCAGACCAGGGCAGCCGAAATCCTCGGCCTGAACCGCAACACTTTACGTAAAAAAATCAAGGATCACGGAATTAAATGACGACAATTACACGGGCATTACTCAGCGTTTCCGACAAAAGCGGGTTGGTCGATTTTGCCCGCGCCCTTACCCGGCAGGGCGTCGAACTCCTGTCCACCGGCGGCACCGCCAAGGCGCTCCGCGAAGCTGGCCTGGCCGTCATTGAGGTCGCCGATTACACCGGCTTTCCCGAAATGCTCGACGGGCGGGTGAAAACCCTGCACCCGAAAGTCCACGGCGGCATCCTCGCGCGCCGCGACCTGCCGGAACACAACGCCGCGATGGAAAAGCACCGCCTGCCCTACATCGACTTGGTCGTCGTCAACCTCTACCCGTTCCGCGAAACCGTGGCCAAGCCCGGCTGCACGCTGGAAGACGCGATTGAGAACATCGACATTGGCGGCCCGGCGATGGTGCGCTCCTCGGCGAAGAATCACGCCTTCGTCACCATCCTCACCGACCCCGCCGACTATTCCACGGTGCTGGCGGAAATGGCCGGGAACGGCGGCGCGGTGAGCGACGCCACGCGCTTTTCGCTGGCGGTGAAGGCGTTCGAACATACCGCCGCTTACGACGGCGCGATTGCCAACTACTTCGGCGCGATTGTCGAAAACGGCAAACCGGAAGGCTTCCCGCGCACCTTCAACCTCCAGTTCAAAAAAGCGCAAGCCATGCGCTACGGCGAGAACCCGCATCAGAATGCGGCATTCTACGTCGCTACGACGGAAAAAAATGAAGCGAGCATCGCCACCGCCCGCCAATTGCAAGGCAAGGAATTGTCCTACAACAACATCGGCGACGCCGACGCAGCACTCGAATGCGTGAAGCAATTCGACGCAGCACCAGCCTGCGTGATCGTCAAACACGCCAACCCGTGCGGCGTCGCCTACGGCAAGAACCTCTTGGAAGCTTATGAGCGCGCCTACCAGACCGACCCCGAATCGGCTTTCGGCGGCATCATCGCCGTCAACGGCGAACTGGATGGCGCAACCGCTCAGACAATAGTCGAACGCCAGTTCGTCGAAGTAATCATTGCCCCCAAGGTGTCGCAAGAGGCTGTCGCCATCATCGCCGCGAAAAAGAACGTGCGCCTGCTGGAATGCGGCCTATGGCCGACAGAACCAGGCAAACGACTGGACTACAAGCGGGTCAACGGCGGACTGCTGGTGCAGGAAGCCGATCTTTCCCTATACAACGAACTCAAGGTAGTGTCCAAGCGCGCGCCAACTGAGGCAGAAATGTCCGACCTGCTATTCGCCTGGCGCGTGGCCAAATTCGTTAAATCCAACGCCATTGTCTACGCCAAGGACAAAATGACCCTAGGCGTCGGCGCCGGCCAAATGAGCCGCATCAACTCCGCGCGCATCGCCGCAATCAAGGCGGAACACGCCAAACTGGAGGTACGCGGCTCGGTGATGGCAAGTGATGCATTCTTCCCGTTCCGCGACGGCATAGACTCAGCGGCCAAGGCGGGCATCGCTGCGGTAATCCAGCCGGGCGGCTCAATGCGCGACGAGGAAGTCATCGCGGCGGCGGACGAGCACGGCATGGCGATGGTGTTCACCGGGATGCGGCATTTCCGGCATTGATTGCGGCTCATGTTCAATGACGAATATCGGCGTAACACGCGCATCATGGATGTGGCGGTAGGCAATGACGCCATCACCGCCCAATTGAGCGATGGGCGCAATATCAGCGTCCCGTTGGCATGGTCGTGGCGCTTGTCGGAAGCTACGTCGGCACAACGCACCCATTATGAAATCATCGGCTCCGGGCAGGGCGTGCATTGGCCGGAAGTGGACGAGGACATCAGCGTGGCGGGGATGTTGCACGGCGTTCCGGCGTATAGGCAATAACGATGGACAACGTTGCGAGAAATCATGCTTGACCAGTTGCACATCCGTAATTTCCGTATGCTGGAGGATTTCAGCGTCAAGCCGCTCGGCAGGGTGAATCTTATCGTCGGGCGCAACAACTCGGGCAAGAGCACGGTGCTGGAGGCGTTGCGACTGCTTGCAGAAGGCGGAAACGGGCGATTTCTCCAGTCGCTCCTTGTTGAGCACGATGAACTGAAGGCCGATGACTTCGATGCCGACCAAGCAGACGCGACACTCTCGGCTATTCGGCATTTCTTCACTGGTCGGGCGCTACCCAAAACAGACGACGACTTCATTTTTATCGGCAGCGACATTGGTAAATGCATCAAGCTGGAACATGTGTTTTTCGAGCTTAAGGAAGAACAGGTAAAAGATGGGGTTGGCAATGTTTCGGAAGGGCGCTATCGCCAAGTCCGAGTCCCGATATTGAAATCGGCGGTGAAATCCGATCAGGCTATTCGGCAAGGCTTAACAGTTACGCAACAAAACGGAGGGGGGGCGTATAGCAAATTATGGGATATGGCTGTTCCGTGGTCTTCCAATAGGACATCGGCTGCGGATGCTTCATTGGATAAGATTCCTTATGGGTTCATACCTACTCATTTCGTGGATCAAGACAATTTGGCCTCTTTGTGGGATCGATTTCTCCCTCCCCCGGCTGAACAGCGCGTCCTTGCGGCTTTACGCATTATCGAACCCCATGTCGAGGGGCTGGCTTTCATAAACACCCCAAGAGCAAGGGACAATGGGCACGCTGATTGGATGCCGGTAGTCAAATTGCGTGGTCAAGCCGAACCCATTCCCCTCAACAGCATGGGGGATGGCATGTTTCGCTTGTTGCAGTTGGTGCTTGCTTCCGCCCAGGCCAAGGGGGGATTCCTGCTGGTGGACGAATTCGAAAACGGCCTGCATTTCACCGTGCAGGAAGCCGTATGGCGCTTGGTGTTCCAGATTGCCGTCGAGCTTGACATGCAGGTTTTCGCCACCACGCACAGTTGGGATTGCATAGAAAGTTTTGTGCGCGTTGCTAAAGCGCACCCCAAGGAAGGGGTGCTGTTCAAAATGTCGCGCAGCCGCCTCACGAGCGACGCGGGCAAAATTATCGCCACCGTTTATGACGAAGAACGCCTAGCATTGGCGACCGCAATGGAAATGGAAGTGCGTTGATGTCCTGCCCGATATTGCTGGTTGAAGGCGCGGAAGATCGCGAATTTTTTGTTGCATTACTCAAGCGATGTTCTTTGCCGAATGTCGAAGTCGCCCCCCCGAATAAGGCATTTCCGGAATCAGCGTTGGGCGGCGGCTGGACTAACGTGCTAAAAGCATTGCCGCAACTGTTGGATGACATGAAGCAGGAAGACGGGCCGGAACGCCTGGGCGTAGTGATTGATGCGGACTACGCAGACTACCCGGACAGCAAAGGCGGCTTTCCCCAACGTTACGCCGAAGTTGCGGCGATTCTGGCTAGTCGCGGTTACCGGAAATCCGAACAGCCGCTAGGGCGCGGGACGGTATTCGAGCATCTGGACGGTCTGCCTCCCGTGGGGTTGTGGATCATGCCGGATCACGCCGGCGACGGCATGCTGGAAGATTTCCTGGGATGCGCCGTTACATCCGACCAACGCAGACTTTTCGATCATGGGCGGCAAGCCATTGCAAATCTTCCCGTCATCCTGTTTAATCAAAAATTGCACAACTCCAAAGCGCTGGTCTCCACTTGGCGCGCCTGGCAGAAGAAACCGGGAGCATCCTTGGGGCAATGCGTGAAGGACGACCTTTTGGATTTAACCCAAGAAATCGCTGCCGATTTTATTTCCTGGTTACAAATTACCTATAAAACATCATGAAAATACTAGTCATCGGCAACGGCGGGCGCGAGCACGCGCTGGCCTGGAAACTGGCGCAGAGTCCGCGTTTGACCAAGGTTTTCGTCGCGCCCGGCAATGCCGGCACGGCGCTTGAACCGGATATGACCAATGTGGCGCTTAGCACCATTCCCGAACTGGTGGATTTCGCCAAAAAAGAAAAGATTGCGCTCACCGTGGTCGGACCGGAAGCGCCGCTGGCTGCCGGGGTGGTGGATGCCTTTCGCGCCGAGGGGCTGAAAATCTTTGGACCGACGAAAGCCGCGGCGCAACTGGAAAGCTCCAAGGATTATGCCAAGGCTTTCATGGCGCGGCACAACATTCCCACCGCCGCTTACGGCACGTTCACCGATGCCGCGTCAGCCCATGCCTACATCGACCGGCAGGGCGCGCCCATCGTGGTCAAGGCCGACGGGCTGGCTGCGGGCAAGGGCGTGGTGGTCGCGCAGACTTTGGATGAAGCCCACGCCGCAGTGGACATGATGTTGGAAGGCAACAAGCTGGGCGCAGCCGGCGCGCGGGTGGTGATCGAGGAATGTCTGCTGGGTGAGGAAGCCAGTTTTATCGTGATGGCCGACGGCCACCATGTGTTGCCGCTTGCCACCAGCCAGGATCACAAGCGCCTCAAGGACGGCGACCGGGGGCCGAACACCGGCGGCATGGGCGCTTATTCCCCGGCGCCGGTGGTCACGCCGGAAATCCATGCGCGCGTGATGCGCGAGATCATCCTGCCCACCATCGAAGGCATGGCGCGCGAAGGCGAGCCGTTCAGCGGCTTTCTCTATGCCGGCCTGATGATCGATGCGCAGGGCAATCCAAAAACCTTGGAATTCAATTGCCGCATGGGCGACCCGGAAACCCAGCCCATCATGCTGCGCTTGAAAAGCGATCTCATCACCCTGTTCGAGCACGCGGTCAACGGCACACTGGATAAAGCTGAGGCGGAGTGGGATAGACGCGCCGCATTGGGCGTGGTGATGGCGGCGGCGGATTATCCCGATGCGCCGCGCAAGGGTGATGTGATACGCGGCCTGCCTTCGCTGAACGACCTGATGGAGGAAGCGCCGCGCGATTTCCATGTTTTCCATGCCGGCACCGCGCTGCACGGCAACGAAGTCGTGACCAGCGGCGGGCGCGTGTTGTGCGTCACCGCGCTGGGCGACAAAGTGCTTTTGGCCCAGCGGCGCGCCTACGAAATTACCGAACAAATCAAGTTCGACGGTTGCCAGATGCGCCATGACATCGGCTATCGCGCCATAGGCGCAAAACCTAGAGGCTAGGGGCTAGAGGCTGGAGGGGTTATGCCAACCTCAACCAGCCTCCAGCCTCCGGCCCCCATATAAAGGGAGTCCCAACCATGAGCCTACAAGCGGAAGATGTCGCCGAATACCTGACAAAAAACCCGGATTTCTTCGAGCAATACGCCGAAACCCTGGCGGAAATCTATATCCCCCATCCCCATGGCGGCCACGCGATTTCGATCAGCGAACGGCAGCAGGTGGCGCTACGCGACAAGAACAAACTGATGGAAAACAAGTTGCGCGAATTGATCCAGTTCGGCGAGGAAAACGACGCCATCGGCGACAAGGTGCATCGCTTCAGTTGCGCGCTGATGTCGGCGCGCAGCCTCAGTGCGGTTTTCGACGCGGTATATTTCAACATCCGCGAGGATTTCGACATTCCGCACAGCGCGATGCGGCTCTGGGCAGGCGAGCCGGATGAGCCGACGCGCCCCGAATTCACCGGCGTCGGCATCGACCTGTGCGCTTTTGTCGACGAACTGCCCAACCCGCAATGCGGCCAGCAGGTGGTGGCGGGAATTCCGTCGTGGTTCGGCGAATCCGGCGAGCGCCTGCGTTCCTATGCGTACATCCCGCTACGCAACGGCGAACAGGCTTTCGGCTTGCTGGTGCTGGCAAGCGAAGACCCGCAACGCTTCTATCCCGAAATGGGCACCCTGTACCTGCAACGCCTAGGCGATTTGTTGGGCGCCGCGTTGCTGCGCTACTTGAGCTAGGCGGCTCGCCATGAGCGGCAGCGAACCCTCGCCCGCTGAACGGCATATGCTGGAGTTTCTCGGGCATCTGACCGCCGAGCGTCGGCTGGCGGCGCTGACCGCCATCAGCTACCGGCGCGACATTGAGGAATTCATCAAGCTGGCCGGCGACACCCCGCTGGATCAACTGCAAATCCACCAGTTGCGCCGTTTCGTCGCGCAACTGCACGGACGCGGCTTAAGCGGCAAATCCATCGCGCGCATGATCTCGGCGTGGCGCGGTTTTTACCGTTTCCTCATAAAGGAGCACAAGTTCCCGCACAACCCCTGCATCGGGCTGCGCGCGCCTAAAGCCGCCAGACTGCTGCCCCAGGCGCTGTCGCCGGACGAGGCCGGTCACCTGATGGAAGTCGTCGAGGACGACGCGCTGGCGGCGCGCGACAAGGCCATGCTCGAACTGTTTTACTCATCCGGCCTGCGTCTCGCCGAACTGGTGGCGCTCGACTGGCATCCCGACGCCATTGACCTGAATGTCGGCAACGTGCGCGTAATCGGCAAGGGCGCCAAGACCCGCGAAGTGCCGGTGGGCAAGTTTGCCATTGAGGCGATTCGCGCCTGGCTGCCGCACCGGGAAAACCTGATCCATGCCGGCACGCGGGAAAAAGCGCTATTCGTCGGCAGGAACGGGCTGCGTCTCGGCGCGCGCGCGATCCAATACCGGCTGGTGCAATGCGCGCTGAAACTGGGCATCTCCGCCAAAGTGCATCCGCATGTCCTGCGCCACTCCTTCGCCAGCCATCTGCTGCAATCCAGCGGCGACCTGCGCGCGGTGCAGGAAATGTTGGGACACGCCAATATTTCGACGACGCAAATTTACACCCACCTGGATTTTCAGCGCCTGGCGGAGGTTTACGACGCGGCGCATCCGCGCGCCAAGCGCAAGACATGATTTATCCCATAGATAATCCTAAGCCGGACAATTGCCGGAACCCAAAAATATTTACCGCAGAGACGCCGAGACGCGGAGAAATATAACGGATGGTAAAATCATACCATTACCCTACAAAATCTCTGCGCCTCGGCGTCTCTGCGGTAAATGTTTTTGGTTCCGGCTCGTCCGGCTTAGGATAATGAAACGTAGCGATGGAAAACGTTCATGAATCCCAGGAAAACTTAGCGCGACGCTACTCGACTCATGGCGGCAACCCATAAAGACAAAACCTTTTTCACCGCAGAGGACGCGGAGGACGCAGAGGAAACCCCACATGCTTTTCCTCCGCGTCCTCTGCGGTGAATCGGTTTTTTCCGTGCCGAGAACAAATTTACCGTGCGCTCAAGTCGCATCGCGCTTCCCTTGGCGGTTTTTTTTGGTTAGGATAGCGGTTGAGCAGTGTTTTTATTCCCATTTTCAGGCAACCATCCACTTTACCCAGCGAGGGCACCATGAGCGCACATATTAATTACGTCACCGACGACTCTTTCGAACAGGAAGTTTTGCAGGCGCAGATGCCTGTGCTGGTTGATTATTGGGCGGATTGGTGCGGTCCGTGCAAGATGATTGCGCCTATTCTGGACGAAGTCGCCCAGGAATACACCGGGCGTCTCAAGGTCGCCAAACTCAATATCGACGAGAACCAGCAAACTCCGCCGAAATACGGCATACGTGGCATCCCCACGCTGATGATATTCAAAAATGGCAACATCGAGGCCACCAAAGTGGGCGCGTTGTCGAAATCCCAGCTTACCGCCTTTATTGACAGCAATATCTAAACCCGTTATCCTTTCGCTTGCTCGCCTGGCCTGAATATCTTTAAGCGGTTTAAATTTCCCGGTTCAGGTTCAGGTGTCAATCTGTTTCCCGCGTCACATTAAGCGATTTTCAGGAATGAATGTGCCAAATGGCGCAGGATTTTGCTGAGCCTGCAAAGTGCAAAAATGGCGCATGGCCGCGCAAAGTATATGTAGCCATTTTTGCAGCGCACTATTTTTGCAACGCAGTAGATGAGTAATAAGGCACGTTGGCCGGATATTCATTTCTGGAAATCACCTTAAGTGCGTCGCGCTTCTTTTAAGCCTCCCTGATTCCTTTCTTCATTTCTTCAGCCATAACTTTATCTATGCGTTTATCCGACCTCAAACATCTCCCTGTCACAGAACTGGTCGAAATGGCCATTTCCAACGAAATCGAGGGCGCCAGCCGACTGCGCAAGCAGGATTTGATTTTCGCATTGCTGAAAAATCAGGCCAAGAAAGGGGAGAGCATCTACGGTGAAGGCACGCTGGAAGTGCTGCCGGACGGTTTCGGCTTCCTGCGTTCGCCCGATACGTCTTATCTTGCCGGCCCGGACGACATCTACATCAGCCCGAGCCAGATCCGGCGTTTCAACCTGCACACCGGCGATTCCATTCAGGGCGAGATACGCACCCCCAAGGAAGGCGAGCGCTACTTCGCGTTGGTCAAGGTGGACAACGTCAACGGCGAGCCGCCGGAGAATTCCAAGCATAAGATACTGTTCGAAAACCTCACCCCGCTGTTCCCCAACAAACCCATGGTGCTGGAGCGCGACATCCGCGCCGAGGAGAACATCACCGGTCGCGTGATCGACATGGTGGCGCCTATCGGCAAGGGGCAGCGCGGCCTGCTGGTGGCCTCGCCGAAATCCGGCAAGACCGTGATGTTGCAGCACATCGCCCATTCCATCGCGGCAAACTACCCGGAGTGCTACCTGATCGTGCTGCTGATCGACGAGCGCCCGGAAGAAGTGACGGAAATGCAGCGTTCAGTGCGCGGCGAAGTGGTTTCCTCAACTTTCGACGAACCCGCGACGCGCCACGTCCAGGTGGCCGAGATGGTAATGGAAAAAGCCAAGCGCCTGGTCGAACACAAAAAGGACGTGGTGATCCTGCTCGACTCCATCACCCGCCTGGCGCGCGCCTACAACACCGTGGTGCCCTCTTCCGGCAAAGTGCTCACCGGCGGCGTGGACGCCAACGCGTTGCAACGTCCGAAACGCTTCTTCGGCGCAGCGCGCAATATCGAGGAAGGCGGCAGCCTGACCATCATCGCAACCGCCTTGGTGGACACCGGTTCGCGCATGGACGATGTGATCTACGAGGAATTCAAGGGCACCGGCAACATGGAAATCCATATGGATCGCCGGATGGCGGAAAAACGCCTGTACCCGGCAATTAACGTGAACCGCTCCGGCACGCGCAAGGAAGAGCTGCTAATCAAGCAGGACGTGCTGCAAAAAATCTGGGTGCTGCGCAAATTGCTCTACCCGATGGACGACCTGGATGCAATGGAGTTCCTGCTCGACAAAATCAAGGCCACCAAGAACAACGCCGATTTTTTCGATTCCATGCGGCGGGGGTGAAATTAGAGGCTAGAGGCCAGCAAAACCAGCATAGCAGGCTGGGGTAAGAAACGAACCCCAGCGGCTTGCGCTTATCCGCCCTGCTATTTTCCCAAGAACAAATTTACCGTGGCACTAGTCGTAGGGTGGATAAGCGTAGCGCATCCACCGAATCGGCGTAGAAAGGTGGATGCGGCTCGCGCTTATCCACCCTACATTTTTTCTGAGAATAAATTTACCCTGTGGCACTAGCCTCTTCTTCTTGCCAACAGCTTATATTTTGTGGATAATTAGCGGCTTTCTGAAATTTTGCAGTGCTGCCGCAGACCCATTGAGGACAATAGACATGAAAACAGACATACACCCGGAATACAATGAGGTTGCCATCAACTGCAGTTGCGGCAACAAATTCGTCACGCGTTCGACCATGAGCAAGCCGCTGCACATTGAAGTGTGCTCGGAATGCCATCCGTTCTACACCGGCAAGCAGAAGATCGTCGACACCGCTGGTCGTGTCGAGAAATTCCGCCAAAAATACGGCATCAAGTAAACGAACGAGCGAAAAAATCGAAAAGGCAGCCTGGGCTGCCTTTTTTGTTTGAGAGCAACGACCCGGATCATTGCGAAAACAACTGAAAAGCCCCTTCTTCCATTTGCAGGAAAGGGAGAAAAACAGCCAGGGTAAATTTGTTCTCAGAAATTCATGATGAAAATCAATGATGGAAGACATTCATGAATCCCAGGAAAACTTAGCGCGACGCGACTCGACGCTGCTTGACTCATGGCGGCAACCCATAAAG
>JBAYVP010000148.1:0-11435 GCA_041674485.1 Sulfuricellaceae bacterium | reverse complement strand
CGGAAAACCGTGCAATCCAGTCCGTAGCGCTCTCACCATACGGGTGAACGCAAAATATATAACAAAGTTGTTTAGAACCACTATGTTACGCATCTTGGCAAGCGGTCAACTGAGCTTTCTAGGTTAAAGCTGACGCCGCTTCTGCGGCACAGGGCGCAAAGCGTTCCACGCGACATTCCCACGGATGCCGCAAAAACAATCCGGAACAACTGATAAATTTTTTCCCGCTCTTGCCCGCTCAAGGTAGATAGGAAAATGGAAAACTGTTACATTTAAATAAGGTACTGGATGAATCGAGAATGCGGCGCCATTTCATAAAACGGCGTTGTCGCCAAGGGAGAAAATCGCAATACAGAAATCAGCATCCGCCTGTTTATGCTGGCGGCGCCCCATTTTTTTGCTGTTTTTTCATATACATCCGGGTAAGTTCAAGTACGTTTTAATGCCAACTTTAAAGAAAACACTCACACCAAGTAGTCGGTCTTTCAGTTTGGCGATGCTTTCCGGCCTTGCCGGACTGGCAGGCGTCATAACGCTGTTGGTGTTAAGCCTCGTCAACGAATATCGGGAAGCCGACAAACATGCCCAGGCGCAGGTGGAAACGCTCTCGCGGGTGCTGGAAGAGCACGCGCTGGCTACCGTGCAGAAAATTGATCTGTTGTTGTGCGATGTGCGGGGGCATGTGCGCCCCGGCGACATGCGGCTGGCGCGCAATGTCGGCGGCCCGCGCGCCGGAGAGCTTCATGCGTTGTTGAAATCCCGTGAGGAGCGCGTGGCGGAAATCAGCGTATTGCATCTGACCAATGCCCATGGCGAACATATCCACAGTTCGCTTGCTCCCCTTCCCTTCATCAGCAACGCCGACCGCTATTCATTCCTGCGTCAGCGCGACGACCCGGCGGCGGGCCTGGTGATTTCTTCCCCCGTGGTTTCGCGCACCATCGGCAAATGGGCGATAGAACTGACCCGGCGGATCGACTTCGAGGATGGCAGCTTCGCCGGTAATGCGCTGGCTGTGCTGGACCTGGACTACTTCCAGCAATTCTACCGTTCTCTCGATCTGGGACCGAAAAGCCTGGTGGCGCTGTATGACAAGGAGCTGCACCTCGTCGCCCGCTATCCGCCACGCGAACAGGACACAGGCAAGAAATTTTCCAACCTTTATGCCAAACGCTATATCGGGGAGGGGATCAAACACGCGGTTTACCACAACAAATCCCCGGTGGACGGCGTCAAGCGCCTGACCAGCTTCCGTCAGGTGGGTGAGACGCCGCTGATCGTGTTCGCCGGCATCGCCGAGGACGATTATCTTGCCCAGTGGCGCTTGCATGTATTGCAATACAGCGCCGGGGCAATGCTTTTCGGCTTGGTGGTGTTCGGTTTCTGGCGGCGCCAGCGACGCGCGGAGGAGAGCCTGCTCGAACAATTCACTTTTCAGGAAGCGCTCCTGGAAAGCATGCCCGTCCCGGTGTTTTACAAAGACTGCAAGGGGCTTTACCTGGGCTGCAACCGGGCGTTCGATGAACTGCTCGGCAAGAAGCGGACGGAAATCGTCGGCAAATCGGTGTTCGATATATTCCCCCGCGAGATCGCGGAAAAATACCATGCCATGGATGTCGAACTGTTCGCGCATCCCTGCGCACAGGTGTATGAATGGGAAATACACTGTTCGTCGGGCGAAATCCGCACCGTGATCTTCCACAAGGCGGTCTTCCGGCACGCCGACGGCTCAATAGGCGGGCTGATTGGGGCGGTGTTGGACATTAGCGAACACAAGCGGTTGGAAGCGGAACTGCAACAATTGAATGCCTCCCTGAAACAGTGCGTTGTTGAAGAAACCGATAAAAACCAGGAAAAAGATCACATAATGATCCATCAATCGCGCCTGGCGGCCATGGGCGAGATGATCGGCAACATTGCCCACCAGTGGCGCCAGCCGCTCAATGCATTGGGATTGTTGATCGCCAATATCAAGGACGCCTACGAATACAACGAGTTGGATCAGGCAACCCTGGATAAATCGGTGGAAGACGGCAAACGGATGATCCAGAAAATGGCTACCACCATCGACGATTTCCGCAATTTTTTCAAGCCGAGCATGGAAAAGAAACGTTTCCGCATTTGCGACAGCGCGGAGGAGGCCGTCAGGTTGGTGGCGGGGAGCTTCAAGAACCAAAATGTCGAAATCATCCATGAACAGTGCTGCGACCCATGTTGCGATCCATGTTTTGTTTACGGCTACCCCAACGAGTATTCCCAGGTGGTGCTGAATGCCTTGACGAACGCCAAGGACGCCATTGTCGGCAAGGGAATCGCCGGGACGGTGCGCATCGGGATCGAATTGAGAGACGGGTTTGCGATTCTCTACGTGCAGGACAACGGCGGGGGCATCCCGGAAGAAATCATCGATAGGGTGTTCGATCCGTATTTCACTACCAAGGAAAAAGGGACCGGCATCGGGCTATACATGTCGAAGATGATTATGGAAAAAATGGGCGGCGACATTACCCTCCACAATATCGAGGGGGGCGCGGAAGCGCTGATCCGCTTGCCTTTGGCGAGCGATTCGGCAGCTTCTGCTTCTAAACCGGACTAGCCGGCTTAGTATACTTTGCGCGGCCACAATTTGCGCAGCAATCGCATCCCGCGCAGGGTAAATTTGTTCTCAGCACGGAAAAAAACCGATTCACCGCGGAGGACGCGGAGGACGCAGAGGAAAACCCTCATGCTCTTCCTCTGCTTCCTCCGCGTCCTCTGCGGTGAAAAAGGTTTTGTCTTTATGGATTGCCGTCATGAGTTGAGCAGCGTTGCGGCTCAGTTTACCTGGGATTCATGAATGTTTTCCATCATTGATTTTTATCATGAATTTCTGAGAACAAATTTACCCTGGGGGAATGGAACGGCCATGCAGCAAAGTTGCGCCTCTTGTGCCCAGGCCGTAAGGCCGTCGGGTATGCCATGCACCCGGAAAACCGTGCAATCCAGCCCGTTCAACTGAGCTTTCTAGGATTATCTCCCCCCAGCCGCAACAAGGTCGCCACCAGTTCCTGAACAATGGTCAGGTGGTCTACGCTCAGCCGCTTCATATCGTCGATAAGTTGGGGGCTGATGGCGTGGCCTCCCTCTTTTTCCTGATCCATGAAATCTTCTTCCGCATTGCCGAAACGCAGCCACACCGGGGAGACGTTGAGCCATTCCGCCAAGGTGCGTATCTTGTCCTGAGAGGGAATCGCCGTTCCGGCCAGCCATCGATGGACGCCCGGCGTGCTCACCGGGTGTCCCCTATAGTGAAGATTGAATTCCATCGCCAGACGGGTGGGGCTGGTCGCTGAAACGCCAGCCTTTTTCAATGCCACGACCAAACGTTGACTAAATGCCTTCTTTTCATCCATAACCTAATTTATCCATAGCCTTTTTGTTCATGGTCGCATTGTAACAATCCCACTATGTTATATATTAATTTTTTGTTTATGGATTAAATGCCGTCTGTCAATATTTGGTTGGGAAATGGCGATGCAGCCTCAGCATACGCGCCTAAAAAGTTCAGTTGAACCGCAGAGGCGCTGAGAAAAAACATGGTGTTGCGCAACATCACCCGGTTTGGTGAGACGGAAAATTGTCGTCACTCATTTATTTCTCTGTTTTCCGGCGCTCCTGCAACAGGCGCAGGAAATCGTCCGGCGGCAGCGGGCGGCTGAAATAATATCCCTGGATTTCATCGCAGCCGTTTTCCCGCAGCAACGCCAATTGCGCTGCGGTTTCCACGCCTTCGGCGATCACTTTGAGGTTGAAGCTGTGGCCGAGAGCGATGACTGCGCGGGCGATGGCCAGGTCGTTGGGGTCGGTTTCGATGTCGCGCACGAAGGAGTAGTCGATTTTCAGCTTGTCCAGGTCGAAACGCTTGAGATAGGAGAGCGAGGAAAACCCGGTGCCGAAATCGTCTATCGAGAGCTGCACGCCCATTTGCTTGATCTGGTGCAGAAAAGCCAGGGTTTCCTCGCTATCTTGCATCAGGATGCTTTCGGTCAGTTCCAGCTCCAGCAGGTCGGGGTTCAGGCCGCTATCCGCAAGCGCGCTCGCCACCGCGTCGAACAGCAGCCCCTTCTGGCGGAATTGGCGCGCCGACAGGTTGACCGCCACGCGCAGATGGTCGAAACCGCTATCGTGCCAGTCCTTGGCCTGGAAACAGGCTTCGCGCAACACCCACTCGCCGATTGGCACGATCAGCCCGGTTTCCTCGGCAAGCGGGATGAAATTGCCCGGCGGCACCATGCCGAGTTCGGGGTGCTGCAAGCGGATCAGCGCTTCCATGCCGATGATGGCGCCGCTATTGATGTCGATCTGGGGCTGGTAATGAAGCCGGAATTCCTGGCGCTTGAGGGCGTGGCGCAGGCTGTTTTCCAGCGCCAGCGTCTCAAAAGCGCGCGCATTCATGTCCTGTTTGTAGAACTGGAAGGTGTTGCGTCCCAGTTCTTTGGCGCGGTACATTGCCACGTCGGCGTTTTTGAGCAGCAACTGGATGTTGTCGCCATCGCCCGGAAAGACGCTGATGCCGATGCTGCTGGTGATGTTTATTTCGTGGTCTTCGAGCTGGAACGGCTGGCTCAATGCGCTCAGCACCGTGTTCGCCAGCGCGGTGACTTCGCCGACATGGCGTATTTCCGGCATCAGGATCGCGAATTCGTCGCCGCCGCTACGCGCCACCGTATCAAGACCGCGCGCGCAGTTTTCCAGGCGTTGCGCCACCAGTTGCAACAGTTGGTCGCCGAAAGCATGGTTGAGCGATTCGTTAATGTTTTTGAAACGGTCGAGGTCTATCATCAGCAGCGCGACTTTGCTGCCCTGATGCTTGGATGCGGCCAACGTCTGGGTGACGCGGTCTTGCAGCAGCACCCGGTTGGGCAGGCCGGTCAACGCATCGTAATTGGCGAGTTGGTTAATGCGCGCCTCGGACGCCTTGCGATGGGTGATGTCGGAAAAAATGGCGATGTAATGGGTGGTCTTGCCTTGCTCGTCCTTGACGCTGCCGATGGCGATCCATTCCGGGTAGATTTCGCCGTTTTTGCGCTTGTTCCAGATTTCTCCCTGCCAATGGCCGGTTTGCGCGAGAGACGCCCACATATCCCGGTAGAAGTCCGCGCCGTGGCGACCGGATTTCAGGAGGCTAGGATCCTGGCCGAGGATTTCCAGGCGGCCATAGCCGGTGATCTCGCTGAACGCCTGGTTGACGCTCAGGATGCGGTTGTCGGCATCGGTGATAATGATGCCTTCGGCGCTGCTTTCGAACACTTTGGCGGCCAGGCGCAACTGCTCCTCGGCCTGTTTGTGCTCGGTGACGTCGTCGTAGATCGCCACGACTTCGTCGCTGGGCAGTTTGTAGACGAAATTTTCGCGCCAGCCGGCAATCCGTCCGTCCTGGTAGAAGGATAGGGGAAAGCGTTCCGCCACGCCGGATTGCCACACGCGCCGGAAGGTGTCGAGGATGCCGAATTGCGCAACGCCGGGAAAAACCTCCGTCACGTTCTTGCCTATCATATCTTCGCGGCGCAGGTTGTCGATGCGTTCCGCCGCCTGATTGATAGCGCTGAAAATGAAATCCTGCCCGTCCGGCGACACCCGGTATACCGCCACGCCGCTGTTCATATGCTCGAACAGGGCGTCCAGCCGCGACTCGCTTTGGCGCAGCCGCTGGCCGATGCGGTTGCGCTCTATCGCGTAGCGGATCACGCGCGCCAGCAAATGACCGGCGATCTCGCTTTTCACCAGATAGTCCTGCGCGCCGGCGCGCACCGCCTCCAGCGCCACGGCTTCGTCGTCAAGGCCGGTGAGCACTACCACCGGCGTTTGCGGCGCGGCGCGTTCGATTTCCCGGACGGTGTGCAGTCCCTGGCTGTCGGGCAGCGACAGATCAAGCAGCACCACGTCGAACTTTTGTTGCAGAAGTCGCGCCACTGCCGCATCCAGGCGCTCCACCCAATCCAGGTGCAAGTGCGGGCGCCCCATTTCGATCAGCGCTTCCTTGATCAGGCGCGCGTCGCCCGGATTATCCTCGACCAGCAGCGCATTAATGGTAGCTTCTGCCATTATTTACATCCATCCGGTAGTTTGACCACGGTCAGCCAGAATTCCTCGATAGACTTGACGATTTCCATGAACTGGTCGAACTCCACCGGTTTGGTGATGTAACAGTTGGCGTGCAGGCCATAGGCTTGCAGGATGTCCTTTTCCGCTGCGGAAGTGGTAAGCACGACCACCGGGATGTGCTTGAGGTTCTCGTCCGTCTTGATCCGGCGCAGCAACTCGCGGCCATCCATCTTGGGCATGTTGAGATCAAGCAGCACCAGATCGGGCAACGCGAGGTCCGCGTATTGTCCCTCGCGCCGCAGTATCGTCAAGGCTTCCAGGCCGTCCCTGGCAACGCGCATGTTGACCGCGATCTTGCCTTCCTTCAACGCCTCTTCGGTGAGGCGCACATCGCCGGGATTATCCTCCACCAGCAGGATGTCTATGGCATTGGCGATGTAGTTCATGGCGGTTCTCCTGTTTTTTTAAGAGGCTAGGGGGCTTTTGGCGAACAGCCAAGCCGACTCACGCTTTAGACGCGAAGGCACGAAGAAAATCGAACCCGTATCTTTTTTTGCGGGTTGGGAATGAGACCGCCCATTCTTAACTCGCCCCCACTCCTTCGCGTCTTCGCGTGAAAAATTCTTATCAGCATAGTTAGGGTGGGCACGCTAGCTGGCTTCTGCCACCGGAATAGTAAACCAAAATGTGCAGCCTTGTCCCGGTTCCGATTCCACCCAGATGCGCCCGTGGTGGCGCTCGACGATGCGCTTGCATACCGCTAGGCCGATGCCGGTGCCGGGGTATTCCTCGCGCGAGTGCAGGCGCTGGAAAATCACGAAGATACGTTCGAAATATTCCGGGGCAATGCCGATGCCGTTGTCGCGCACCGAGAACAGCCATTCGCCGTCCTGGCGGCGCGCACCGACATGCACCTCCGGTTTTTGCGCGCCATGGAACTTGATCGCATTGCCGAGCAGGTTGAGCAACAGGTGGTGGAGCTGGCTGGGGTCCGCCTGCACGGTGGGCAATTCGTCGTGGGTGATTGTGGCGCCGCTTTCCTCCAGGGCAATTTGCAAATCCTCCAGCGTTTCCTGGAGCATCCGGTTGAGGTCTACTGGCTCGAACGGCTTGCCGCGGCTGGCTACCCTGGAAAAAGTCAGCAGGTCGTTAATCAAGCGCTGCATACGGGTGGCGCCCTCCACCGCGTAGGCGATAAAATCGTCCGCGTCCTGGTCCAATTTGCCCTTGTAGCGCCGCGCCAGCAATTGGGTGTAGCTCGACACCATGCGTAGCGGCTCTTGCAGATCGTGCGAGGCGACATAGGCGAATTGTTCCAGTTCGGCGTTGGAGTGCTCCAGTTCCAGGGCTTTATTGGCGAGAGTTTGCTCCGCCTGCTTGCTTTCGGTGATGTCGTGAAAAGAAATCACCGCGCCGACAATGGCGCCGTTGCTGCGCATCGGATAGGACGACATGTCCGCCGGAAAACTGCTGCCGTCGGCGCGCCACAACAACACGTTATTAATCGTACAGTTTTCACCGGTGTGCAGCGCCGCCAACGGCGGATATTTATCGACGCCGTCGGCCTGGGTGTGGAGGATGGCCGCAAGGATGTCCGTGCCGACGACGTCCTGTTCCGTGGCGCGCCCCAGCATTTTCAGCGCAGCATGGTTACAGAAAGTGCATTTGGCGGCGGGATCGACGCCGAATATCCCTTCCGCAGTGGAATCCAGCAGCAGGCGCACCCGCGCTTCGCTTTCCCGCAACCGGTTGGCCGTTATCGTGAGACTTCTGAAAATAGGCGTAACGCGCTCTATGCCGACAACCATGAGCGCTGAAATCGCCAACGCAACCAGTTCGGCATTCATATTCGGCAGCTTGGCGTGGTCGGAGGTGAATATTTCAACCAGACTGATGCCGCGCCGGAACGCCATAAGGACAATCGCTGCCGCGATGAGTCCCCAGGCCAGGCTTTTCCCTGTAATTTTAATCAGCCGGAGAGCGAAAATAACCGCAACGAACTGCAAGACGAGAGAGGCGATCAGGATATAAGTCACCATTGCGTCGCTACTCCCAGTGGGGCGGCAATATACTTTGCGCGGCCACAATTTGCGGATTTATCCATCGTCTCGCGGGCGCGCTGCTGCGTTGCAAATTGCTTGTGTGGTAAGGCCACACGGCGCAATTTGCGCCTTGCATCGCATCCCGCGAGACGTGGCTAAATCCACAAATTGTGGCCGCGCAAAGTATAGCCGGCGTCCCGGCGCAGGCCGTGTTTGAATTGGGGATGTTGCACATGCTGAAAGCACCTGAAAACCGGCTCTATCCAAAAGCCTACTTGCGAATAATAGCAAGTTGCCTGGAAAAGAACAGCCTGCTTGGCTTCCCGGCAGGGTAAATTTGTTCTCCGCGCGGGGAAAAACCTTCACCGCAGAGGACGCGGAGGAAAACCCTCATGCTCTTCCTCTGCGTCCTCCACGTCCTCTGCGGTGAAAAATATTTTGTCTTTATGGGTTGCCCGTCATGAGTCGAGCAGCGTCGCGGCTCAGTTTGCCCGGGATTCATGAATGTTTTCCATCCTTGATTTTCATCATGAATTTCTGAGAACAAATTTACCCTGAGCTTCCTGGCAGGATAAAATATATTTGTTCTCGAAAGGTTTGTCCTATTAGGCTTCGAAAAGAATATAATTGACCATAGCCGCCTCGCTACCAACTCTAAAAAGTCATGGTGCGGGCGTAGGCACATTTGATACTGCCGGAGACATGCAATGACTTTTTTTTCTGGGATCGGCAACATTTCAGTGTTTCTGGTCGAACCTTCCAACGTACAGGCGCTATTCATGCAAGCGCGCCTCGGCGAGTTGGGCGTCCAGCAAATCAGGGTGTTCCAGGATGGCGCCACGACACTCGCGGCGATGCGCGACTCCCCGCCGGAGCTTGTAATCAGCGCCATGTACCTGCCGGACATGACGGGCGCGCAATTGGTGGAAAAAATCCGTCAAGACGACGTGCGCAACGATGTGGCGTTCATCCTGGTTTCCAGCGAAACCAATCATCGTTACCTCGACCCTGTGCGCCAGGCCGGCGCTTCCGCGATCCTGCCCAAACCGTTCGACATGCGACAATTGAAAACGGCGCTTTCCGCCACGCTCGATTACCTCAATCCCGGCAACAACCAGGTGATGGTGGAAAACATCGACATCGAGAGCCTGCGCATACTGTTGGTGGACGACAGCCGCACCGCCCGCGCCTATGTCCGCCATGTGCTGGAAAACCTGGGCATCAAGCTCATCACCGAAGCGGAAAACGGCAAACAGGCCGCTGAACTCATCCTGGCGCAGTATTTCGACTTGGTCGTCACCGACTACAACATGCCGGAAATGGACGGCAAGGAATTGGTCGAATTCATCCGCAGAAAAAGCTGGCAAAGCTCGGTGCCGGTGCTGATGGTTTCCAGCGAACGCGACCAGAACCGCCTGGCCGCCGTCGAAAAAGCGGGCGTCTCGGCGGTTTGCGACAAACCCTTCGAGCCGGCGCTGGTGAAACGCCTGCTGGAAAAAATGCTGGCGGGGAACGAGTGAACCATGGGCGGCAGTCAGCGCAATCCAGTGCCGTAGGTCAAGTACTGGCGCGCTTCTCCGGCTGAAATGCTTTCACCGTAAAGACGCGGAGAAATCACAGAACCTCTGCGTCTTTGCGGTGCATGGTTTTTTCCGTGCCGGGAACAAGTTGCTAATCAGGTTGAATATCGACCCGGAAAGAGTAGCCGGTTTTTGAGCCATCAACTAAGGATAAGCGCACCAAATAACCGCTTTTAAGTTTCGCCTTGCCATGTTCCCTGAATGGAAGAACGCTCGGGAAAAGCAAGCGCCGCACAGGCCAACCACTGGATGCCGCGCGAACAACATCATTGCAAATTAAAAGGCTGGGTTTTAATATACAGCAATGATTATCCGACGCCTCACCCATTCCGTTGAAGTTGATTTTGCCCGCTTTCCCGCCGTCGCGCTGCTCGGCCCGCGCCAAGCGGGAAAAACGACGCTGGCACGGATGCTCGCGGCGCAACACCCCGGCAGCTTGCACCTTGATCTGGAACGCCCCTCCGACGTAGCACGGCTTGCGGACCCGGAACTGTTTCTCTCGCGCCACGCAGACAAGCTGGTCGTGTTGGATGAAATCCAGCGGATACCGGAACTGTTTCCCGTGCTGCGCGCCCTGATTGACGAGCAACGTCGCCCAGGCCGCTTTCTGCTGCTCGGGTCGGCTTCTCCGCAATTGCTGCGGCAGGCGTCCGAAACCTTGGCGGGCCGCATCGCATTCCACGAACTGGCGCCGTTCGACATGGCCGAAATTGCCCTTCCTCCGGTGCAACTCCAGTCATTCTGGCTGCGTGGCGGCTATCCCCTGAGCTGGCTCGCGGATAGTGACACCGATTCTTATGCGTGGCGCGACGCTTTCATTGCCACTCATCTTGAACGGGACATTCCGGCTTTCGGTATTCGCATTCCCGGCGCCACGCTACGCCGTTTCTGGCAAATGCTGGCCCATAACCACGGCCAGTTGTGGAACGCCTCCCGAATGGCTACCGCTTTTGGCGTCTCTGCGCCCACCGTGCAGCATTATCTGGAAATCCTGGAAGCAACCTTCATGGTGCGGCGACTACTGCCGCTTACCGCCAACCTCGGCAAACGCCTGGTAAAATCCCCCAAGGTCTATTTGCGCGATTCCGGCCTGCTCCACGCGCTCCTGAGCATTCGCACCCTGGATGATTTGCTCGGCCATCCCGTGGTCGGCCATTCATGGGAGGGCTGGGTGTTGGAACAACTGGCGCAATTGCTCGCGCCACATTGGCAGCTTTCCTTCTACCGCACGGCGGTGGGCGCAGAAATAGACATAGTGGCGGAATCCGGCTCGCGCCGCATCGGCTTCGAAGTCAAATTTTCCAGCGCGCCTGCCGTCAGCCGGGGGTTCTGGACGGCACTGGAAGACCTCGCCGTGGAACGCGCCTATGTCATCGCCCCCGTTGCAGCCGGCTACCCGTTGACCGCAAAAGTCGAAGTCGTCCCGGCACACGAGTTGGATGCTTTGTGCCGCACATTGACCGACTGATTGGTGTACGCGCATACGCGGGGTTGTATCCGGCTTGGATTTAAGGCGCTGGGTAGGCCGCCAAATCCGCCCCGCCCAGCGTTTGCCAGCCGAACACCCGGCAGCCTTCGCGCCCGTACTGTCCCTCGCCGCCATAAATTCAGACCACCTGATCTCAGGATAGACAAATCAATGGGTTATTGTATTTTGTCAGATTTATTTTGACCCGAAATTTGCAGAAAAAAATTTATATGTTGTTGATTATATTGCGTTGTATATTTT
>JBAYVP010000147.1:0-11526 GCA_041674485.1 Sulfuricellaceae bacterium | reverse complement strand
CTGGTCAAGGAACATGCGTTCCTGTGTAATGCCGAAGGCGTGAAGATGATCCGTGACGACATCGCCAACGATGCCGTCACCCATGTGATGATCGGCGCCTGTTCGCGCCGCGCCAAGACCGAGGCGTTCGGGTTCACCGATGTCGCGGTATCTCGCGCCAATTTGCGCGAAGGCGTGATCTGGTGCCAGCCGGAAACTGACGAGGCGAAAGAAACCACCCAGGAAATGGCGGAAGATTACATCCGCATGGGCTGCGCCGAAGTCAAGAAAATGACATTGCCGATGGGCGACCCGGCGGCTGTGACCGAACGCCGCGTGCTGATCGTCGGCGGCGGCGTGTCCGGCATGACCGCAGCGATTGAAGCCGCCAAAACCGGCTACCAAGTGGTGCTGGTGGAAAAATCCGGCCAACTCGGCGGCTGGGCCAACAAGCTGCACAAGCGCACGCCGTCCAAGTCGCCTTACGCCGATCCGCAGGATACGCCGGTGGCGGAAATGACTGCGGCAATAGCAGCCGACGCAAACATCAAGGTTTACCTCAACGCCATCCCCAGCAAGATTGATGGCGCACCGGGGCGTTTCGTGGCCGAGATCAGCATGGAATCTGGCCCCACCGTGACCGAAACCGCCGGCGCGATCATCCAAGCCACCGGCTTCACATTGTATGACGCGAACAATCTGCCTGAACTGGGTTACGGCAAATCCGCCAACGTGGTCGATCAAGCCGGCCTGGAAGCGCTTGCCAAGGCGGCGGGCGGCGGACCGATCAAGCGCCCCTCGGACGGCGGCGAAGTCAAGACCGTAGTGTTCGTGCAGTGCGCCGGCCAACGCGACGCGACCGGCAAGCATTTGCCTTATTGCTCCGGCTCCTGCTGCCTGACCTCGGTCAAGCAGGCGATGTATTTCAAGGACGCCAATCCGAACATCGACACCGTGGTGATCTACTCCGACTTGCGCATGCCCGGCAATGGCGAGGATTTCTACCGCAGCGGCCAGACCAAGGGCGTAATCTTCACCAAGGGCAACGTTTCCAGCGTCGAAGCCACCGGCAACACCTGCAAGGTGAAATTCCACGACGTAATCCTCAACGATCAGACCGCCATCGAAGACGCCGATCTGGTGGTGCTGGCCACGGGCCAAGTGCCGGTTTCCGGGGTGGACATCGACTCCAAGCTGAAAGCTGAAATCGCTGCCGCAGCCGGCGACAATTCGCTGATGGAGGCTTACAACGCTTCCCAGGCGGAGGGTGGCGTCAAGCAGGTTTCCGTGCTCAACCTGAGCTACCGCCAAGGGCCGGACATGCCGCAGTTGAAATACGGCTTCACCGATTCGCATTTCATCTGCTTCCCTTACGAAACCCGCCGCACCGGCATTTACGCCGCCGGCCCGGTGCGCCGTCCGATGGACATGGTGCAGGCGATGGAAGACGCGACCGGCGCGACCATGAAGGCAATCCAGGCCATCGAAAACGCCGGTGTGGGACGCGCCGCGCATCCGCGCTCCGGCGACCTGTCCTTCCCGAAAGTGCGTCTCGAAGGCTGCACCCAGTGCAAGCGCTGCACAGTGGAATGCCCGTTCGGCGCAATCGACGAAGACGAAAAACGCTTCCCGCTGTTCAATCAGGCGCGTTGCCGTCGTTGCGGCACCTGCATGGGGGCTTGCCCGGTGCGCGTGATCTCCTTCGAGAACTACTCGGTGGATAGCGTCGGCGCGCAGTTGAAGGCGGTGGACGTGCCCGACGAGTTTTCCGAGAAGCCGCGCATCCTGATTCTGGCCTGTGAAAACGACGCCTATCCGGCGCTCGACATGGCGGCGATGAACCGCAACGTTTACAGCGCCTTCGTGCGCGTGATCCCGGTGCGCTGCCTGGGTTCGGTCAACATGGTGTGGCTCAACGACTCGCTCAGCAATGGTTACGATGGCGTGATGCTGCTGGGTTGCAAGCACGGCGACGATTACCAGTGCCATTTCGTCAAGGGTTCGGAGCTTGCCAACATCCGCATGAGCAAGATCGGCGACACGCTGAAGAGCATGGGGCTGGAAACCGAGCGCGTGCAGACGTTCGAAGTGGCGATCACCGACATCGAGCGCGTGCCGCAACTGATCAACGACTACGCCGCCAAGATTCAGGAAATCGGCATGAGCCCGCTTAAGGGATTCTAGGAGACGACGCATGAGCCAAAAATACCGCAATAGTTTCCTCAAGGAAGTCGAGGAAAAAGTCGAGGAAGGCCAATGGGTCAAGATGTGCATGCAGTGCGGCGTATGCGCCGGCTCCTGCCCATTCGGCCCTCACTGGGCGCATCCGCCGCAGGAAATCTTTATGATGATCCGCGCGGGAAAACGCGAGGAGGTGCTCACCTCCGATTCGATGTGGATGTGTACTTCCTGCTATCAGTGCATCGTGCGCTGCCCGCGCAAGCTGCCTATCACCCACATCATGCACGGTCTGGCCAATTATGCGTACCGCCTGGGGCTATCGCCCAACAGGCAGACGACGCAGGTGTTCGGCAGCCTGTTCTGGAACAATCTGGTCAAGGTGGGGCGCGTCAACGAACTGAAACTGTCGCTGGGCATCTATTTCAAGGACGGCTTTGGTCAAGGCATCAAGAACGCGATGGCGATGCAGTCGGTCGGCCTGGGAATGTTAAAGGCCAAGCGCCTCAACCCGTTCGAGATATTCGGCGGCCACGGCGTTCAGGACAAGAGCGGCTTCCATGCGATGCTGAATAAGGCGCGGGAAATCGAAGATCAGCGCAAGAAGCTGGGCTAACCATAAACTGGGCTAATTATAGGTTTGACCTAGGGAGAAATTCATGGCTAAACAATATTCGTTTTACCCAGGTTGTTCGTCGCAGACGGGCGCATCGTCTTCCAACTACCTGACCTCCACCAACTCAATGTGCAAACAGCTCGGCATTCAGTTGAACGAAGTGCCCGACTGGAACTGTTGCGGCGCCTCCATCGGCTATGCCGAAGGCGGCGAGTTGCCGCGCCTGGTGCTGTCGGCGCGCACCCTCGCGCTGTCGGAAAAACACCACGCCGGGCAAGACCTGGTGGCGACCTGCGCCGCCTGCTGGCTGTCCACGCGCGAAGCCAAGGAGCGCCTGGACCACAGCGCCCAAACCAAGACGGACGCCAACACCGCGCTGAAGGAAGCCGGGCTAACCTATAAAGGCGACCAGAAAGTCCGCCACATGGTGGAAGTGCTGATCGAAGACATCGGCTTCGACACGCTGAAAAAAGGCGTGAAAAAGTCGCTGGCCGGCATGAAGATCGCCGGTTACGTCGGCTGTCAGACTAATCGTCCTTTCGGCATCAACGGCGAATCGTTCGAAAACCCGGTGTACCTCGACAGGATGATAGAAGCGCTGGGCGGCGTAGCGGTGCCCTACGACCAGAAAGTCACCTGTTGCGGCGGCGCGCTGGCCTTCTCCGAGCCGGAAAAAAGCCAGAAGCAGATCAAGGACATTATCGAATCCGCCTACGACCACGGCGCCGAGATGATAGTCACGCCTTGCCCGCTGTGCCAGGCCAATGTGGAAATCTACCAGGGCGAAGTGAACAAGCGCTATGGCACGAATTTCAACATCCCGGTGACCTACTACTCGCAACTGATCACCGTCGCCTACGGCGGCAGCGCCGCTGACGCCGCGCTGAACGGTCAAGTGATACGCGCCGAAAAGCTGGAAGCGTTAGCTGCGTGAGTCTTGAGTGCTGAGTTCCGAGTGCTGAGTGCTGAGTAAAACCCCGCTCTCACTTGGAACTCAGCACTCAGCACTCGAAACTCAGGACTGTTATTATGTTGATCAAAGCGCCTAAAACCGTAGACGAGTACATCGACTTGATGCATCAGGCCGTCTATGAAGTGGACGAACTGCGCGCATTAGTGGAAGAGGACGAGGAGCGCAAGGGCATGATACTGCCGTGGGTGGACGCCATGGATAAGGAACTACGCGGGCTGTATGACAGCATGTTGGATGGCTCCTACCAGTTCGACCCTAACGGGCCCGACCTGCCTTTCATGGAAATTGTCAAGAAATTCGGCGCATCCATCCCATTCAAGCCGTTGCTTTCCATTATCAACAAAACCCATAGCCAGGGATTGGATATAGATGGGAATTGAATCGGTCGTGAACGTTGTGTCGTTTTTCCGTCCGAAATTCTGCTAATCCGTCCAAAATTCTGCTAAAATCATCCCTGACTTAACAGGGATTATTCACCGGGGGGCAGGCATGACAGCATGTTTGGCGATATTCCGACTGGCAATTGTTGTGCTGCTGCTCGGCGGATGCACATCGCTGCTTCCCCGCTCGGTGGCTACCGTCGAAAGTCCCTGGCATAGCTTTCAGGAAGCGCAGCAAACCTTCGACAAAATCATCCCCAACAAAACGACTCTGAGCGACCTCAAGCAACTCAATCTGGACCCGGCAACCAATCCCAACATCACCATCCTGAATTACTCCGATGTGCTGCGCCGTTTCATCCCGCCCGGCGGCTCGGTCAATGCATCCGATCTGGATGAAGGCGTCATGGATTGCATTCTGGCAAGGACCGCCTGCAAGGGATACGAAGTAGACCAGCGCAAGCTGAAACGCAACCGCATCGGCAACTTCTGGCTGGATTTCATGAATTTCAAGCGGGACGTAGACATTGTCGGATGGCGTTTCAACGGAGTCATCCTGATCAAGAACGACTTGGTCGTCTACAAGCTGACCGGCGGTCAGCCGGTAATCCATGAGACAGAGGAAAACCGGAATCCGTTAGGCCCATTTCAGGGCATAGGCGAATCCAAGCTGCTCAATCGCTAGTAGAGAGCCGCGCAAGGTATTGTGAACGCGAAGCGCATCCACCAAGCCAGCGCAGAAAGGTGGATGCGCTTCGCTTATCCACCCTACGACTTTTCATGACTATCCGAATTCATGAATGTTGGCCATCATTGATTTTCATCATAAAATTCTGATAACAAATTTATCCTGACGCTGTATGGAAAATCTGCTGAAGTATCTTGCTGGGCAGATAACCACTTAACCACGCGACAATATAATGTTATATTGCGTCTTAGCAAGACGCGATGCTAGGTTCAAGCAAAGTATACGACATTCCAAATGTTTTTGCCCAAAATCCATTACGAGGCGCCCCTTATGACCCACTTCAAAAGATTGATCAAGATATTGGTAGTTTGTGCTGTGTTCGTATTGACCGCGACTCAGGGTTATGCGCAAACCTGCATTGCGCCCCAGGTGCCGGATAACGCCGGCGGATGCTGGATGCCACCGGTAACCTGCGTAGCACCCCAAGTGCCGGATGGAAACGGCGGTTGCATGACACCTCCGGTAAATTGCACTGCGCCTCAAGTACCGGATGGATTTGGCGGTTGCATGACGCCTGCGGTAACTTGCACGGCGCCTCAAGTGCCGGATGCGAATGGCGGATGCTGGTTGCCCCCGATCAACTGCGTCGCCCCCCAGATGCCGGATGGAAACGGCGGATGTTTTATACCGCCGACCAACGGAACGGCGGTCACTATTGCGCAATGTTCCGCCGACCCCTCCCTTGCAGGTTGCGCCGCCCTGTGTGCGGCCAGCCCGGGGGCTTGTAGCGGAACAACGGCGGTCACCATTGCGCAATGTTCCACCAATCCCTCCCTTGCGGGTTGCGCCGCCCTGTGTGCGGCCAGTCCGGGGGCTTGTAGCGGAACAACGGCGGTCACTATTGCGCAATGTTCCACCAATCCCTCCCTTGCGGGTTGCGCTGCCCTGTGTGCGGCCAGTCCGGGGGCTTGTGACGGAACAACGGCAGTCACCATTGCGCAATGTTCCACCAATCCCTCCCTTGCAGGTTGCGCCGCCCTGTGCGCGGCCAGTCCGGGGGCTTGTAGCGGAACAACGGCGGTCACCATTGCGCAATGTTCCACCAATCCCTCCCTTGCGGGTTGCGCTGCCCTGTGCGCGGCCAGTCCGGGGGCTTGTAGCGGAACAACGGCGGTCACCATTGCGCAATGTTCCACCAATCCCTCCCTTGCGGGTTGCGCCGCCCTGTGTGCGGCCAGTCCGGGGGCTTGTAGCGGGACAACGGCGGTCACCATTGCGCAGTGTTCCGCCAACCCCTCCCTTACGGGTTGCGCCGCTCTGTGCGCGGCCAGCCCAGGGGCTTGTAGCGGAACAACGGCGGTCACTATCGCCCAATGTTCCGCCAATCCCACATTGCCGGGTTGCACCGCCCTGTGCGCGGCCAGTCCCGGCGCTTGCACCCATTCAGGGGTGACCTACGCGCAATGCAAGGCCAACTCGTCGCTCGCCGGTTGCACGGCGCTCATCGCGGCTTGCGCCAAAAATCCCGGCGATCCGATATGTGGCAGCGATGCAGCCGTGACTATCGCGCAATGCTCCGCCAATCCCTCGCTTGCCGGCTGCACTGCCCTGTGCGCGGCCAGTCCCGGTGCTTGCAGTTCAGGATTGACCCTCGCGCAATGCACGGCCAATCCTGCGCTCGCCGGCTGCACAACGCTTATCGCGACCTGCACCAAGAAATCCGACGATCCAATGTGTAGCGGCGGTGCAGCCGTGACCATCGCGCAATGCACGGCCAACCCTGCGCTTGCCGGCTGCACCGCTCTGTGCGCAGCCAGTCCCGGTGCTTGCACCAGTTCGGGATTGACCCTCGCGCAATGCAAGGCCGACTCGTCGCTCGCCGGCTGCGCGGCGCTCGTTGCGACCTGCACCAAGAAACCCGACGATCCAATGTGTAGCGGCGGCGCCGCCGTGACTATCGCGCAATGCACGGCCAACCCTGCGCTTGCCGGCTGCACCGCCCTGTGCGCGGCCAGTCCCGGTGCTTGCAGCGGATCGGGGTTGAGTTATGCCAAATGTGTTGCCAACCCGTTGCTCGCCGGCTGCGCGACGCTCATCGCCACTTGCAGGACGCAGCCCGACGATCCGCTCTGCACCGGCGGCACGGCGCCGACGGTGGCGGTGACCATCGCGCAATGTAAAATCACCCCATCCCTGCCGGGTTGCGCGGTGCTTTGCGCAGCCAGCCCCGGAGCCTGTCCCAGCGTGACTTATGCGCAATGCGCCGCAACGCCCACGCTTGTCGGCTGTGCGCCCCTGCTCGCCGCTTGCAAGACCAAACCCACCGATCCAGTCTGCACCGGCGGCACGGCCACGCTTGCCGATTGTGCGATCAATCCGGCGTTGACGGGCTGCACGGCGCTGTGTGCGGTCGGCGCCGGATGCACCGGCGCAGTGACGATTGCCCAATGCTCTTTCAACCCTACGCTCAGCGGATGTGCGGCGCTGTGTGCAGCCCATCCGGGAGAGTGCTCGGGCACGGCGGTGACTATCGCCCAATGCACCGCCAACCCGGCGCTCCCAGGCTGCGCGGCGCTGTGCGCGGTTTCGTCCTGCACTTGCGCGGCGCCCCAAGTGCTGCAAAACGGCGTTTGCGTAACTCCCGCCACCTGCAAGCCGCCGCAAGTATTGAAATTCGGCGCTTGCGTAACGCCCGCCGCCTGTAAAGCGCCGCAGGTTTTGCAAGCCGGCGTGTGCGTGACGCCGGTTGCCACCGCAGCTCAAGTCATGACCGCGCCGGCGGCCAACGTGACTGTGGACTCGACCGGCGCGCTGGTCGTGGCTGATCCGACCGCGCCGATAGTGCTGAGCGCCGACGCGCAGAAAAACGCGCTGGTCAAGCTGGACACCCTCAAGCCGGTCAGCTTCACCTCCGGCGACACCACGCTGCAATACACCGACCAGGCAGGCGCCGCCCAACTGGTGGTGCGCACCGTCGATAACAAGCCGCATCTCGAAGTCGCGAAAGGCACGGTGCAAATACGTTCCCCCTCGGCGGGAAGCACCATTTCGGTGATGTCGTCCGACGATGACAAAACCGTGGGGTCCATTGTCACCCAGACCAAGGCGGACAGTGTGGTCGTCGTTAAAACGGACACCACGGCGGCGGTGTTCGTGGATAGCGGACACGTCAATTACCAAGGCCCCGGACAGAGCACGCCGGTTCCCGTATATCAGGGAGAGAACACCCGACTCGATGCCGACGGCAATCTCAGTCGGATTGCACTGGGTTCGCGGGACGGGCTGAACCAAGTGCCGGGCGACCCGCTGCCGGTGAAATTCGGCAAGGATAGCGGTGCCAGGATACCCAACCTGGAGGGTCCGCTGCCCCGCTTCGACAACGCCGTGTCGTTGCTGGACATAGTGGGCGACTATATCAAATCCGTGCTCGGGGATACGACCGGCCAACTGAGTTACGACCGGGAAACCGGCGTAGTCACCTACATGCTGGGAAACACCGCCTATCGAGTGATCGCGCTCGGCGATGTGCTGGTCGCGCTCAACGGCTTCTCGGCCACGGATAGCGCGGCAACCGCAGGCGGCGCTTATGCTATGGCAAGCCGCGGCATCCAGATGAGTCTTTCCGGCGCGGTGGGCTATTTCAGCGACTTGCAGACTGCGGTCGAAGCTACGGATGCGAACGGTACATTGAGTCTCAAATCCACCGGCGCCATTGAGGCGCGCTTCGGCGGCGGACGCTACGTCGTCATGCCGGGGTTGAGCGCCAGCCTGCCCGGCAACCCCTCACCCTTGCCCGGTTTCGAGAGCGACGCCAACGGCTATGCGGTTTTCCGCGACCACATGGGCACACTGCAAACGCTCTACCCGGCGTTCCTGGACATGGAGACGCTCAATACCAAATTCAAAACGGTGGCGCCCACGGGCACTCTGACTTATAACGGAGATGGCTCCGTGACGGCAGGCTTGACCGAACAGAACATCACGCTCCGCCCGGAATACACCGTTATCGACAAGCCGGCGGGAAACCCGCCGGAGCCTTATTGGCAAGACAACGGCGTATATTATTTCCGCAACGGCGACCAGTCCGCGCAGGGATTCCGGGCGCAGTGAAGCCAGGGAGAGCCATTGTCTTGCGCAGGGAAATTGGGAGGCGGCAGCCTAAGCCGCTGCTTTCAGGGAGCGGAACATGCGTGAAATCTCTTTCCTGCTGATTGCCGCCGTGATCGTCGGATCGTTTTTTGTCGGGATGAGTTACAAGGAAAAGGACATCGTGAGAAGTTGCGATAACTACAATACCTTTACCGCAGACGATGCGCGCTACGCTTGCAAGTTAAGCCATAAGATACAAGACTGATATACTTTGCGCGGCCACAATTTGCGCATTTATCCATCGTCTCGCGGGCGCGGCTTCCGCGTTGCAAATTGCATCCCGCGAGACGCGGCTAAATCCGTAAATTGTGGCCGCGCAAAGTATAGCCGGGGAGCGGCTTTATCGCGCCCACCCTGCCCGGCTGCTTTTAGAAGGAAGCAGTATGACAAATGGCGAAGAACAGGAAACGTGTTGAACGTTATTCCAGCAGGGCTACCGACTTCACCTGTAGCCACACGTCCTGCTCCGGTGCGATTCCGAGAGCATCCGCAGAGCGCTTCGTCAGCCGCGCGACCAGCGCCGTTTGGCCGACCAGAACGCGCACCAACGCCAAGCCGGGGTGCTCGTCGTCGACAACTGCATCCACCCGCCCGTACAGATGGTTCTGTATGCTCGTGTGTTCCTGGCGTTGCGCGGATAAGCTCACGTCGCGCGCCAACACCCTGACCCGCACCTTGCGGCCTAGGGCAATTCCCTTGTCGCGAGTCCATAGGCTGCCGCCGGGGAAATCCATGCGTGCGAGATGCCAGGTTGCGTCCCGCTCCCCCACGATGGCGTCGAGCACCACGCCGACATCTTCACCGAGCTTGATCGGCAGATCGAGACGCGCCAGGGTTTCGCCCAGCGGCCCGTTGGTCAGCGCCCGCCCCCCTTCCATCACTACCAGGAAATCCGCCAAGCGCGCCACTTCATCGGGAGAGTGGCTGACATAGAGCACGGGAATATCCAGTTCGTCGCGCAAGCGCTCCAGGTAGGGCAGGATTTCCTGCTTGCGCTTGATGTCGAGCGCCGCCAGCGGCTCGTCCATCAGCAACAGCCGGGGTTTCACCGCCAGCGCGCGGGCGATGGCCACGCGTTGGCGCTCGCCGCCGGAGAGCTGGTCCGCTTTGCGCTCCAGCAGATGGCCTATGCCCAGCAGTTCGATGACGTGCTCCAGCGCGGCGCGCTCCAGAGCGCCGGAAGCCCGCTTCATGCCGTATTCCAGGTTGCCGCGCGCGGTGAGGTGAGGGAACAGGCTGGCTTCCTGGAACACGTAGCCCAACGGGCGTCGGTGCGTGGGCAGGAACAGCCTGCCGTCCTGCCAGGTTTCTCCGTTGACCGCCAGCCGTCCGCCGGGCGCGTGCTCCAGCCCGGCGATGAGCCGCAGCAGCGTGGTCTTGCCGGAGCCGGAATGGCCGAACAGCGCGGTGACGCCGCGACCGGGCAAGGTCAAATCCACATCCAGGGTGAAATCGGCATAGCGCAACAGGAAGCGTGCCTGGATGTTTGCGCTCATCGCATCGTCGCCCGCGTTTTATTGGGGTTGAAGGCGTAGAGCGCCAGCAGCACCAGGAAGGAGAAAATCACCATCGCCCCGGCCAGCCAGTGCGCTTCGGCATATTCCAGCGCTTCGACGTGATCGTATATCTGCACCGAGACCACGCGGGTGACGCCGGGAATGTTGCCGCCTATCATCAGCACCACGCCGAACTCGCCCACGGTGTGCGAAAAACCGAGTATCGCGGCGGTTAAAAAACCGGGACGGGCAAGCGGCAACACCACGCTCCAGAAGCAATCCCACGGGCTGGCGCGCAAGGTGGCTGCCACCTCCAACGGGCGCTCGCCCAAGGCTTCGATTGCGTTCTGGATGGGTTGCACCACGAAGGGCATGGAATAGAATACCGACGCCACCACCAACCCCCAAAAGGTGAACGGCAGCACCCCCAGCCCAAGCGACTGGGTCAGATGGCCGACCGGCCCGTTCGGACCCATCGCCAACAGCAGATAAAAACCCAGCACCGTCGGCGGCAGCACCAACGGCAATGCCACCACCGCGCCGACCGGGACTTTCCACTTCGAGCCGGTGCGCGCCAGCCACCAGGCGATGGGTGTGCCAATCAGCAGCAGCAATATCGTCGTGGTGGCGGCCAGGCGCAGGGTCAGCCAGATGGCGGCGAGATCGGCGTCGGAAAAACCCATGAGCTGTTCCCGATAAACCTGGATTCCTCTGTTAATGTGGTCGTAGGTGCGAATTTATTCGCACAATCAGGTGCTTGTATGCGAATAAATTCGCACCTACGGGTAATGCGCAAATTGTGGCCGCGCAAAGTATATACCACTTTAACCTAGAAAGCTCAGTTGAACGGGCTGGAGTGTACGGTTTTCCGGGTGCAGGGCAAGGCGCAACGACGCGCAATGGTCGTTCCATTGCCTTCTCTTGTAGTTGCAACGCCGCCATGTGCCCGGAAAACCGTGCAATCCAGCCCGTAGCGCTCTCACCATACGGGTGAACGCAAAATATATGACAAAGTTTATTAGAACCACTATGTTACGCATCTTGGAAAGCGGTCAACTGAGCTTTCT
>JBAYVP010000146.1:0-11626 GCA_041674485.1 Sulfuricellaceae bacterium | reverse complement strand
TTGCACGGTTTTCCGGGCGCATGGCGGCGTTGCAACTTCTCAAGAAGGAGAAGGGAATGGAATGACCATGCAGCAAAGTTGCGCCTCTTGTGCCTAGGCCGTAAGGCCGTCGGGTATGCCCTGCACCCGGAAAACCGCACACTCCAGCCCGTTCAACTGAGCTTTCTAGGATTAAGCAGCAGCCTTCGGATGGTCAATTCAACAACAGGGCAACAACAGCAACAACAGGGGACAGGCTACGGTTTGTCAGCCAAACCGGGCTTCACAACACTGGGGAGAATGTCGGGTTGTTGGTACACTAGCGAAAAAAATAAATCGGGAAGACATCATGCAGATTTTCCGCACCAAACCCATCGCGCCGGATGATTTCAGCGAAACCGGATTGAAACGTTGCCTGAGCGCGTTTGACCTGACTTTCCTGGGGATCGGGACCATCATCGGCACCGGTATTTTCGTGCTGACCGGCATTGCCGCCGCCACCCAGTCCGGCCCGGCGGTGGTGCTGTCTTTTGTCGTCGCCGGCATCGCCTGCGCGTTCGCCGCACTCGCCTACTCGGAACTGGCGGCTGCGGTGGGCGGCTGCGGCAGCGCCTACGGTTACAGTTACGCGGCTTTCGGCGAATTGATCGCGTGGATCATCGGCTGGTACCTGCTGCTCGAATATGGTGTTGCCACGGCGGCTGTGGCCAACGGCTGGGCGGGCTATTTCAACAATGTGCTGACTGCTATCGGCATCGCGCTGCCGGAAGCGCTAATCAAAGCGCCCAGCCTGGGCGGCATCGTCAATCTGCCGGCGGCGGGTATCGTGTTGGCGCTGATGGCGCTGCTGGTTATCGGCATGCGCCAGAGCACCAAGGTCAACACTGCGATGGTATTCGTCAAACTGCTGACCATTGCGGTATTCATCGGCGTCGCGGTATTTCACGTCAACCCGGAAAACTGGAGCCCATTCATGCCCTTCGGCTGGAGCGGCGTCAGTCCGGAAGGCAAGCCGGTCGGCGTGCTGGCGGGCGCGGCAATGGTGTTTTTCGCTTACATCGGCTTCGACGCAGTCTCAACCGCCGCCGAGGAGGCAAAAAATCCGCAACGCGATGTGCCTGTCGGCATTATCGCCTCGCTGGTGTTCTGCACGCTGATCTATATTGCGGTGTCCGGTTTGTTGACCGGTATCGTGCCATACACTCAGTTGAACGTTCCCTCGCCGGTCGCCCATTCGCTCCAGCTTATCGGCATCAACTGGGCATCCGCGCTGGTCGCGACAGGCGTGATCGCCGGGCTGACCACGGTGATGTTGGTGCAGTATTACGCACTGACGCGGGTGTTTTTCGCGATGTCGCGCGACGGGTTGCTGTCGCCGTTCTTCGCCGACGTGAATCCTAAAACCCAAACTCCGGTGCGGGTGATCGTGTTGTGCGGCTTGGTTATCGCAATCATCGCCGGCTTTATCCCGCTCGGCGAACTGGCGGAACTGGTCAATATCGGCACTCTGGCGGCCTTCGTGCTGGTGTGCCTGGGCGTGATCGTGCTGCGCATCACCCAACCGCATCTGCACCGCCCTTTTAAAAACCCGCTCAACCCGATTTTCCCGCTACTCGGCATGCTTTCCTGCGGCGCGCTGATGACCTTCCTGCCGACCATAACGTGGCTGCGTTTCGCGGTATGGCTCTCGATTGGGGTGATCGTGTATTTCACCTACTCGATGCGTCACAGCAAGCTGACCAAGTAGGCGCCGCCCATCAGGCATGGCACAGCAAGCTGGAATCGCCTTCCCCGCTTTGCGCGATGCGCTCAAGGCTGGCCAACACTTCCATGCTCGCCTTTTCCAATTCGCCTATGGCTTCGAATCCCCGCACCAGATTGCCGTCGTTGAAATGGCGCACCGCAGCGATGCCCATGTCGTGGAAGCGCTTGTGCGGCGTTTCCATTTCGGCGTAGCCGGATAGGCGCGAGAAGCATTTGCGTCCTTCCCCTTCGTAATACCATTGTCCAAGACGGCAATGGGTATGGTCGGCGAATTCGCTTTGCGATTTTTTGGACAGACACATGAAGACTTTGTAAATCTCGAACTTGTAAACCAGGTGGTCGATTTTCGCGACTTCCACGAAACTGCGTAACGCTGCTGCGGAAATCGTGCCTTCCATTTGGTGAGAGAGTTCGAACAGCGCCTTCATGCCTTGGGTGGCGGCATAGCCCTCCTGGCCGAAAGTTTCCGTGCGTTGCGACCAGAGGTCCATCTGGCTGCGTGTTTGCTGGGTTTCCGTTTGGATCGCGGAAACCAGGCCGGAGATTTCGCTGGTGGCCTTGGTAGTGCGCTCGGCCAGTTTTCTCACCTCGTCCGCAACCACCGCGAAGCCGCGCCCTTGTTCGCCCGCCCGGGCGGCTTCGATAGCCGCATTCAGCGCCAGCAGGTTGGTTTGGTCCGCGATTTCCTTGATGAGCTGGACGATGCCGCCGATCTGGCCGGCGCGCTCACTCAGCGTATCGACGTTTTGCGCCATATCCCTGGTGTCCTGGGACATGGCCTGGAGATGGGTGGATATTTTTTCCATCGCCTCGCGATTGGCGCCGGATACGCTGGAGGCTTCGATGGCATGTTCTTTTTCGGCCTTCATCGAGTTGGCGATAGATAGCTGGGAGCGCTGGATTTCCAGAAAGGATGCGCCGAACGACTGCATGGTCTGGTATATCCGGGCGCATTTGTCCAGATCGCCGCTCATTTGCGTGGCCTGCGACTCGGCGGCGTTCTGCTCGCGTCGTGCGTTTTCCAATTCGCTTTGCGCCGCGCTGAGGCTGCGCTCCAATTGGTTCACCCGGTTTTCCAATTCCTGTACTTTTTGCTTATTTTGACCGCCAAACATGCTTACTCCTCCTCGATGATGATCTTTGTGTTTTTAACCTTTAATGCTGCGCAACTATTTGGAAACGCGACACGATTTTTTCCAGCTCCGCAGCCGTGCCTTGCAGCTCTTCGGTGGAAAGCTTGGCTTGTTGCGCTGAAGTCTTGTTGTGCTCAATCAGGCCGGAAATCTGCTCCATGTTGTTCGCTACTTCCTCGCTTGCCGCCGCTTGCTGTTTCGCCGCAGCCGCGATGTGCTGCGCCATGTTGGTCACATCCTTGCTGCTGCTGGTGATCCGGTTCAGGGTTTCGCCACTGGCGCGCATCATGTTGATGCCTTCTTCCACCTCGACCACGGCAAGGTCCATCGACGCCACCGTATGTTGGGTGGCGTTGCGGATTTCCGTAACCATCGCGCTGATGTCCGCCGTGCTGCGGGTAGTGCGTTCCGCCAATTTTCTGACTTCGTCCGCCACCACGGCGAAACCGCGTCCGGTTTCCCCGGCGCGCGCCGCCTCGATTGCCGCGTTCAGCGCCAGCAGATTGGTCTGGTCGGCGATTTCCTTGATGACCTGGGTGATGTCGCCGATTTTCTGAATCGCCTGGTTCAAATCGGCGATGGTGCTGCTGGAGGACTGCACTGCGGTAACCACCCGCGTGGTGGCTTCCATACTCTTTTGCATGTCGTATTGGCTGCTGCCCACGATAGTCTGGGAATCGTGCGCCGCGTGGGCGGTGTTTTCAGCGCCGTCGGCCACTTCCCGCACCGACTGGCTGAATTCTTCCGCTGCCGCCGCCGTGCTCTGTGCGCGGTCATATTGCATTTCGGATTGCGCCACCACTTCTATCATTTCCACCCACAAATTGCCGCTACGCTGGTCGATGGTGCGCGAAACCGCCTTGATTTCATCCAGCATCACCTTGAGATGAATCTGCATCGTGGCGAGCGAAGTCAGTACGCAGCCGGCCTCGTCCCGCCCGGCAATACTGATTTCATCGGTCAGATTGCCTTGGGAAATGTGGTCGAAATGGTGCATGGCCTGGCGCATTGGTTTAACAATGGCGCGCAGCAACAGCAGCGTCGCCGCCAGCACCAGCCCCAGCGCCACCACGGCGCCGGCTGCGCCGAAATTGCGGATGCTCAGGTAGCGCTCGGTTTCCGCAGCGTATTCCTGGCGCGAGGCCTGCTTGATCGCGTTCAGCAATACGCTGACCTCGGTGTAGGCTTCCTTATAAAGGGGAATAACCTGTTGCAGCAGGATTTCGTTGGCCTTGTCGTAGTCTCCCGCCAATATGGCCTCGCGCGCCGGCACGAGACCTTCCTGCACGTAGCGGGTGCGCGCCGCATAGTATTTTTCCGCTTGAATGCGCGCCTCCGGCGCCATCTCGCGTTTTTTGAACTCGTCCCACAGCGCGGTGATTTCGTCGCGATTCTTGATGATTGCGTCGGTATGCGTGGTAAGGGCGTGATCGTGCAACCGGGCGAGCGGGTTGGTGGGGTTGTGTTGCAACCCGAGCATCACCTGAGCGCGGTTTTCGGTCATCAGCATGGTGATCTTCCACAGCATATCCACCGGCTCCAGGCGGTTGCGATAGGAAAAATCCAGCGCCTGGTTGGAAAGTGCGGTGCCGCCCAGCCCGATCAGCGCGGCGCCGACCAGTAGCAGCGCCATAAACCCCATGACGGCAAGCAGGCGCGCCCGGATACTGAGTTGCCGAAACCAACCGGGGCTGGTGTCGAGCTTCGCCTTGGTTTCGTTGAGCTGGCGGTAAAGCGCCTCGCACTGTTTCACCTGTTCCCGGCTCGGTTCGGAGCGCACCGACATATAACCGACCGTCTGGTCGTTTTCGCGTATCGGCACGACATAAGCTTCCACCCAATAGTGGTCGCCGTTTTTTGCCCGATTTTTCACGACGCCGCGCCACGGCAACCCCGCCTTGAGAGTGCGCCACAAATCCTCGAATGCCTGGGGCGGCATGTCGGGGTGGCGCACCAGATTATGGTTCTTGCCGATCAGTTCCTCGCGGCTGAAACCGCTCAACTCGACGAAGGTGTCGTTGGCATAGGTGGTTATTCCCTTGAGGTCGGTTTTGGAAACAATGTATCTTCCTTGCGGAAAAGGTATTTCGACTTGGCTAACGGGTAGATTGATTTTCATTTTTTTTCTCGTGGGCAATAGGCGCAACGCCGCCAGGATAGGCGGGGCAACGGAACCGGGGGGCTATATTGGCTTGATGCGGGGAGGGGGCGATAAATAGCGAAAACGCTGTGAAGAACAGACAGGCGATGTTGCTTTGTACATTTTTCTACTTCCGGTCGTAGTGAATTGCCAGCCGGTGCGGTATTCCCGCCCCCTAAATATAGATATTTTTTACCTGGCAATTCCGCGGTCATGAGGAAAGCAGCACCTGTTAGACTGGAACTTTGCGCCTCCGCCTTTCAGTCGGAGTGGCCTTTTTCAGGGATTTACAACCGCAAAAAAGCGAAGGAAATCTGTATTGTAATAATACTGTAACATGTATAAGGGACGCAAGGTTATTGTAAATTTTTTATTGATTTGTCAACGATATTACGTACAGCGACAAGCGCTCCGCGTAGGTGCGTTGAGAACATCGAAATTCCTCTGTACCCTTTAGCCTCCATTCTGGTAATATGGACGCTTTTTGCCAGCTCTGTTGGTGCGGATTTTTTCCGCATAAACGCACCCGCGCTATTTGGCTGGCAGGGTTTCAGCCACTGGAGGCGGGGAAATCATTTCGCTGGAATCTCCTGAGGGGAAGTTTTCATGCTCGAAAATATGCAAGTCGGAAAGCGGTTGGGGGGCGGTTTTTCCGCTGTGGTGCTGGTGTTTGTGGCGTTATTGACAATATTGGCCGCAGCGTTCCTCCACATTACCCGCAATGTGGAGCAAATACAGGCGGAAACCTTGCCTTACGTGCTGCTGGCGGACGAGGTAAACACGTTGCGCGTCGATGTGCAGCAATTCCTGACGGATGTCTGCGCCACCCACAACCCGGACGGATACAAAGAGGCTGAAGCGGCGGCGCAGTCTTTCCTGGAGAAGCTGGGAAAATTCAAGCAAATGTACCGTCAGGAGAACGACACGGATTCGTTAAAAAAAGTCGATGATATCGAAGCGTCTTTCAACGAGTATTACGCCGTGGGCAAGGAAATGGCGGGGGTGTATATCGCCCAGGGGAAAGATGCCGGCAATGTGGTGATGGAACGCTTCGACAAGGCCAGCGACAACATCAGCAAAAAAGTGGAAGCGTTGCGCGAACAACAGGTGAAGGAAGCCAACGCATTGGTCAACAACACGGTCGGCTCCGCCAAATCGTCCATAAACTGGATGGTAGCCGGCAGCGTGGCGACGCTATTGCTTAGTGTGTTTCTCGGCGCCTTAATTACCCGTTCCATCACCCGTCAATTGGGCGGAGAGCCGGCTTATGTCGCGGACATACTCAAAAAAGTGGCCGAAGGCGATTTGACTTCGGTGATTGAACCGCGCCGCAATGATAACGGCAGCATGTTGTACGAGTTGAAGATTATGGTGGAAAACCTCTCCGGCATCATCGCTGAAGTGCGCCATGCGGCGCATTCCGTTTCCGGCGCCGCCGAAGAAGTCAGCGCCACCGCGCAGAGCATGAGCCAGGCAACCAGCGAACAGGCGGCAAGCATAGAACAGACGGCGGCCTCCATCGAGCAGATGACCACCTCGATTGACCATGGCGCCGGGAACGCCAAAGTCACCGACGGGATAGCCGCACAGGCCGCCAGGCAGGCTACCGAGGGCTGCCTGGCAGTGAACGCCATGGTGGCGGCGATGAAGCAGATTGCCGACAAGATCGGCATCGTCGACGATATTGCCTACCAGACCAATCTGCTCGCGTTGAATGCCGCTATCGAAGCCGCGCGCGCCGGCGAGTTCGGCAAGAGCTTCGCGGTGGTGGCGGCGGAAGTCCGGAAGCTGGCCGAGCGCAGCCAGATTGCGGCGCGCGAGATCAGCCATGTGGCGGGCGGCAGCGTGGAACTGGCCGAGCGCGCCGGCCGCCTGCTGGATGAAATCGCCCCGGCGATCAACAAGACCTCCGACCTGGTGCAGGAAATCAGCGCTGCGTTGGGTGAGCAAGCAAGCGGCGCAACACAGGTGAACTCCGCCGTCGGCCAGCTCAATCAGATAACCCAACAAAATGCCATGACTTCGGAAGAACTGGCGGCGACTGCGGAAGAAATGAGTAGCCAGGCCGGGCAATTGCAACATGCCATGGCATTTTTCACGGTAGGGCGCGTCGCGCCGGATATGCCGGTTGCCGGCAAGCAGGTGTAGCCCGGAGAACCGCTTCAGCGCTTGATCTACAATCATCCTAAGCCGGACGAGCCGGAACCAAAAGCATTTACCGCAGAGACGCAGAGACGCAGAGAAATCAATGAAAATGGTGAGACCATTCAATTTTACAGCCCATTGTTTTTCCTCAGCGCCTCTGCGTCTCTGCGGTGAATGGTTTTTTCCTGGAAGGAGAACAAATTTACCCTGGCTACTTAGTCTCGAAATATACCATGGTAAAATAGCGCCATCATGATTCGAAATATCAGCCCATGCGTTTTTTAGATGTTAAAACCGACTACGCCTTCAAGCGCGTTTTCGGCTCGGAAGGCTCGAAGCCGGTTCTTGTCGGCTTCCTCAACGCGATGCTGGAATACTGCGGCGAAAATGCCATTGTCGATCTCACCATCGTTGACCCCTACCAAATCCCCATGCTCAAGGGCATGAAAGACACCTACGTGGATGTCAAGGCTGTGCTGGCCAACGGCAAACACGTCATTATCGAAATGCAGGTGCTCAACGTGGCGGGGTTTGAGAAACGCATACTGCACAATGCCGCCAAGCAATACGCCACCCAGTTGCTGAAAGGCGAGGATTATGCCTTGCTGAACCCCGTCATCGCTCTGACCTTCACCGATTTCACGCTGTTTGAAGGCAGCCAAGCGCACATCAGCCGCTTCCGGCTCAGGGAGCGCGATCGCTTTATCGAATACAGCGACGAGGTCGAACTGATCTTTGTCGAACTACCTAAATTCACCCTCGAAGCGGATGCCTTGCAACATATTCAAGACAAATGGATTTATTTCGTCAAAAATGCCGGCAGCCTGGAATATATCCCCGACAGCCTCGCTCTTGACCCCCACATAAACGAGGCATTCCGCCGGATCAACGAAGCGGCGATGACCCCGGAAGAGCTGGAGATTCAATTTAAGCGGCACGATTTCATCATCTTGCAGCGCGGCTCGTTGAAATTCGCGGAAGAAAAGGGGATGGAAAAAGGGCGTCAAGAGGGGCGCGAAGAAGGCGCGCAAACCAAAGCCCTGGAGGTTGCGCGCAATCTGCTGGATATTTTGGACGATGCCACCATTGCCGCCAAGACAGGCTTAAGCGTAACTCAGGTCGAGCTATTGCGACAGACCGGCACAAGGTAACGAAGTATGGATATTGCAGCAATAAACGATAAAGAATTCAGCCAGTTCCAAAATCTGATCTACAAAATCGCCGGTATCAGCCTGTCACCCGCAAAAAAACCCCTGGTCAGCGGGCGGTTGGCCAAGCGCCTGAGAGAACACAGGTTGTCGAGTTATGGCGATTACTTCAAGCTGTTGAGCAGTGGCAAGCATCCGGACGAAATTCAGGCAGCGGTGGATTTGCTGACCACCAACGAGACCTATTTTTTTCGCGAACCGAAACACTTCGACTTCTTGCGCGACAAAGTGCTGGCCAACCACAAGAAAGGCCGGGCGTTCAGGGTATGGAGCGCTGCCAGCTCCAGCGGTCAGGAAGCCTACACCATCGCCATGGTGGCGGCGGATTGTCTGGGAGACCAACCATGGGAAGTAGTGGCTTCGGACATCAGTACGCGCGTGCTGGAACATGCCCGCACCGGGCATTACCCCATCGAGCAGGCGCGGCACATACCCGACCGTTACCTTTCCAGCTACTGCCTAAAAGGCGTCGGCTCCCAGCAGGGAACGTTCCTGATCGACAGCAGCCTGCGCAGCCGGGTGAATTTCATGCAGATCAACCTCAACTCAACCTTGCCAAAAATAGGGGAGTTTGACTTGGTTTTTCTGCGCAACGTGATGATTTATTTCGATGACGAAACCAAGCGCCAAGTGGTGCGCCGTATTATGGCGCAACTCAAATCCGGCGGCCACCTGCTCATCGGCCACTCGGAAAGCCTCAACGGAATCGTGGACGAACTAAAGCAATTGATGCCATCGGTGTATCTCAAACCGTGATTATCAGAGGACAGAAGACAGAAGACAGATTTTGAGGAAGGTTTTCTGCCGCCAAATCCATAACAAAGAGGATGGTTTTGCTGTCCTCTGTTCAACCTTGCCAAAAATAGGAGAGTTTGACTTGGTTTTTCTGCGCAACATGATGATTTATTTCGATGACGAAACCAAGCGCCAAGTGGTGCGCCGTATTATGGCGCAACTCAAATCCGGCGGACACCTGCTCATCGGTCACTCGGAAAGCCTCAACGGAATCGTGGACGAACTAAAGCAATTGATGCCATCGGTATATCTCAAACCGTGATTATCAGAGGACAGAAGACAGAAGGCAGAAGACAGATTTTTAGGAAGGTTTTCTGCCGCAAAATCCATAACAAAGAGGATGGTTTTTCTGTCCTCTGTCTTCTGTCTTCTGTCTTCTGAACCCATGCGCAAACCGCCGCACGTTATCGAGATTTTCCTGCAACCGGGTGATTTATACTTCGGCGACCGGAATACGCGCATCCGCACCCTGCTGGGGTCATGCATTTCGATTACCATCTGGCATCCCAAATTGCTGATCGGCGGCATGTGCCATTATATGTTGCCTACCCGCAGCCAGCCGCGCACCACCCCGCTGGATGGGCGCTACGGTGACGAAGCTCTGGAATTGTTCATGAACGAAATCCGGGCGGCGGGAACCCGTCCCAGCGAATACGAGGCCAAACTGTTCGGCGGCAGCAATATGTTCGTGGGAAACGGGAAAATTCAATGCACTGAGAAAAACTGCGCCAATCCGCTTATCGCTTCGTGCCGCGATATTTCCTGCCGTAACCGACGTAGTGCGCGCCTGTTGGCGGAGCGCCACGGTTTTACCGTCAAGGCGGAGGGTTTGGGCGGCACGCAACCCCACAACGTCCTATTCGATATCTGGAGCGGACACGTTTGGATCAAGCGTCCGCCGAAGGGGTTGGAAATTAATGAGAAGGTTGCTTGATTATCCTAGAAACCTCCGTTGACCGCTTGCTAAGATGCGTAATAGGGTAGTTTTAAACAACTTTGTCATATATTTTGCGTTCACCTGTATGGTGAGAACGCTACGAGCTGGATTGCACGGTTTTCCGGGCGCATGGCGGCGTTGCAACTCCAAGAGAAGGCAATGGAATAACCATTGCGCGTCGTTGCGCCTCTTGTGCCCAAGCCGTAGGCTGTCGGGTATGCCCTGCACCCGGAAAACCGCACACTCCAGCCCGTTCAACGGAGATTTCTAGGATTATGCAAACAATCAAAGTCTTGATCGTCGATGACTCGGCTGTGGTTCGCCAAGTCCTGTCCGCATTGCTCGGCGGCGACCCTGCAATCGAAGTGCAGGGGGCGGCTGCCGACCCGATATTTGCCATGGAAAAAATGCGCGTGGCATGGCCGGACGTGATCGTGCTGGATGTCGAGATGCCGCGCATGGACGGCATCAGCTTTCTGAAGAAAATCATGAGCGAGCGCCCAACCCCGGTGGTGATCTGCTCGACCTTGACGGAAAAAGGGGCGGAGACGACCATGCAGGCGCTGGCGGCGGGCGCCGTCAGCATTGTCACTAAACCCAAAATCGGGCTGAAACGTTTCCTGGAAGATTCGTCCTCGGATATTGTCGGCGCGGTCAAGGCGGCAGCGCAAGCCAATGTCCGGCGCATGGCGTCGGTGTCGCAAGCCAGGTCGGCGCAGCCGCTCAACGTGCCCCCCAAACTCAACGCGGACGCGATACTACCTGCCGCCAGCGGCCAGGCCATGGCGCAAACCACGGAGCGCATCGTCGCCATCGGCACCTCCACCGGCGGAACGCAAGCGCTGGAAGTGGTGCTGACCGCGCTGCCGCGGGTGTGCCCCGGCATCGTCATTGTCCAGCACATGCCGGAAAAATTTACCGAGGCGTTTGCCAATCGGCTGGACGGCATCTGCCAGATTGCAGTCAAGGAAGCCAGCAACAATGACCGTGTCCTGCCGGGACGCGCACTAATCGCGCCAGGCGGAAAACACATGGTATTGCGGCGTAGCGGCGCGCAGTATTTCGTGGAAGTGCTCAACGGTCCGTTGGTGAATCGGCACCGCCCGTCAGTAGATGTGCTGTTCCGTTCGGTTGCCAAGGCGGCAGGCAAAAATGCGCTGGGCATCATCATGACCGGTATGGGCGACGACGGTGCGCACGGACTCAAGGAAATGCAGGACTGCGGAGCAACAACTTTCGCCCAAGACGAGGAAACCTGCGTGGTGTTCGGTATGCCCAAGGAAGCCATCAAGCTGGGCGCTGCGGGCAAGGTGGTGCCTTTGCAGGAAATTCCGCAGGTGATTATTCGGGGGTGAGGGTGTAGGGGTGAGGGGTGAGGGGTGGTGAGGGGTGAGGGGTGAGGGGGTGTCGGCGCTACGCGCCGGGGTTTTACGCCTCACGCCTCACCCCTCACCCCTCACGGCCCCCCTCCCCCCCCCCCCCCCCAGCCCCCCCCCCCCGTCCCCCTCAGGACCCGAAATACCCC
>JBAYVP010000145.1:0-11776 GCA_041674485.1 Sulfuricellaceae bacterium | reverse complement strand
CCGCGTTGAGCGCCAAAATGTTGGTCTGGAACGCGATGCCGTCGATCACGCTGATGATGTCCACGATCTTGCGCGAGGACTCGTTGATCGAGCTCATTGTGCCGACCACTTGATTGACCACCGCGCCGCCCCTGCCGGCCACGTCAGATGCGCCGATGGCAAGCTGGTTGGCCTGCTTGGCGTTTTCGGCGTTCTGGCGCACGGTGGAGGTCAGCTCTTCCATGCTGGAGGCGGTTTCTTCCAGGCTGGAGGCTTGTTCCTCGGTGCGTTGCGACAAGTCCTGGTTGCCGGTGGCAATTTCCTTGGAGCCGGTGTTGATGCCTTCCACCGCGATCTTGATTTCGTCCACCAGTTTCTTCAGGTTTTCCACCGTGGCGTTCACGCCGTCCTTGGTTTGGCCGAACAGGCCGGGGTAGTCCTTGGTCATGCTCTGGGTCAGGTCGCCCACCGCCAGTGCATTGGCGACACGCATGATGTCCCGCAGCCCGGTGTCGGTCACGTCGGAGAGTTGGTTGAGCAATTCGGACAAGGTCTTGGTGTAACCCTGCTTGCCGTTCATGTCCATCTTGACGCTGAAATCGCCGCGTACGGCTGCGGCTTCAACGATCTGCTGGATTTCGGCGACGATCTTGGTCAGCGAGTCCACGGTGCTGTTCACGCCAATCTTGGTCTGGGCGAAGACGCCGAAATATTCTTTGGTGATCTTCTGGGAGAGGTCGCCGTTGGCAAGCGCCTGCGCGACGCGGGTCACATCGTTCAGGCCGGTTTCGGAAACGTTGGACAGGCTGTTCAGCAGTTCGGACAATTCTTTCGTATAGCCCGCCTTGCCGCTTAGGTCCATCTTGACGCTAAAGTCGCCGCGCAGCGCTGCGGCTTCGACGATGTTCTTGATTTCGCCGACAATCTTGCGCAAGCTGTCCTGCATGACTTTCAGCGAGTACACCAGACTGGTGGTGTCGCCCGGCCTGATCTCCAGCTCCATCGACAGGTCGCCGCCGGCGATTTTATGCACCGCTTCCGCAGCGTATTCCGGTTCGCCGCCCAGTTGTTTCAGCAGGCTGCGAACGATCAGGAAGGCGGTCATGGCGCCCAGGATGAGGGCGATGGCGGCGAGGACGACAATCAGGGTCATCGCGCTGCCGACTGCTTCGGCGGTGTGTTTGCCGCTTTTCTCCATCGCCTTGGCCTGGTATTCAATCAGCTTGTTAATTGCGTCGATATAGGCGTTTTGATGGGTGCGCATATCGCCCATCAGGAATTCTTTAGCCTCAGCCAATTTGCCTTCGTCGATCTGCTTGACCAGAGTGTCGCCCGAAACGATGAAAAGACCGCGCGCGTCGACCAATTTGGCCAGCAACGCTTTGCCTTCCTCGGATTTGATGGTGCTCTTGAGCTTTTCGATACGTTCGCCGATGATTTTGCGCGCTTCCGGAATGCGCGACATTTCCTTCTGGATTTTGTCCTTGTCGGTCAGAAGCAAGGCATTGCGGGTGACGCGCGCTTGTACGTTGATGTTGTCGATAATATCGCTGGCCCACTGCGTCTTGGGAAACTTGTCGTTGACGATGTCGTCGATTTCCCCGTTGAGGTTATTCAAATCCTTGATGCTGAGACCGGCGATAATCGCCAGCAACAGCAGCACAACGCCGAAGCCTAGGCTCAGTTTGGTGCCTACTTTCATGTTTGCGGATGCCATCTTTAGTTACCTCCGTGAATTTTTAAATCGGTCAGGCGTATGCCACTTCGACCAGTTCCATGTCGCGGCTGGTCATGAGTTTTTCGATGTCCACCAGGATCAACATGCGCTCATCCACGGTGCCCAGCCCCATCACGTACTTGGTGTCTATGGTCGAGCCGAATTCCGGCGCGCTCTTCACCTGCTCGGGCTTCAACGTGATCACGTCGGATACGCCGTCCACCACCATGCCCACCACGCGATTGGCGACATTGAGGATGATTACTACGGTGAACTGGTTGTATTCGACGCTGCCGAGATGGAACTTGATGCGCATGTCCACAATCGGCACGATAATGCCGCGCAGGTTAATCACCCCCTTGATGAATTCAGGAGTGTTCGCCAGCGTAGTCACTGCATCGTAACCGCGGATTTCCTGCACCTTGAGAATTTCGATGCCGTATTCTTCCTTGCCCAGCGTGAACGTCAGAAACTCGTTGCCCTGGTTGGTCGCCGAGCCGGCTGCGGCTTCCTGGTTGGATGTTTGCGTCATTGCTGCCTCCTTAAAGACTCCCTGAAGTGATGCTTTTTAAATTCGGAACAAAAACAAGTATAACTTAAGTTGGGAGTTAGGAGTGAGGAGTGAGGAGTGAGGCTGGAGGTGAGAGGGGTTGCTTCTCGCCTCACCCCTCACCCCTCACAGCCTTTTCTCTAGTCTCTCAACGTGACGCCCCAGGTTGTCGCTATCATTTCCAGTTGCCTCATGGCCAGGTCATAGGAGAAGTTGCGCAGATAGAGTGCGAGTTCTTCCAGGGATTGCGACAGCTTGGGGTCGGTGAAGGTGCTGCGTAGGGATTCGATTTCGTCTACGCTTTGAAAATCGTAGGTGCATAACATGCCGACCAGGGTGTTCAGCGCCACGGATAATGCCTCCCGGTCGATGGCCGAAGTTGGCGCATTTGCTTTGTTAAGATCGGGTTTGCCTGGTCCAGCTTCGTTTAATCCCGCCTCGTCCAAACGCGCCAGCGTTGCGAGCCGCGCTGCGAGTTCCGTTTCCAGCGCCGCCAGATCGCTACGGCAGGCGGCGGGCTGCGCTTCCCGGCAGCTTTGTTCCAGTTGCCTTGCCGCTTCATGCAGCGCATTGGCGCCCAGCGTGCCGGATGCACCCTTGAGGGTGTGCGCCAGCCGCCCGGCGGTCTTGAAATCGTTGGCGTCGAGTGCTGCGTCGGCGCGCTGGGCGAAGTCGGCGTGCGATTCGCGGAACAAGCGTAACAGCTTGAGGTATTGTCCGACTTTGCCGCGCCCCCGTTTCAGTGCGCTCTCCACATCGAAGCCCGGTAGGTCGAACGGTAAACTGCCACTCTGCGTATCCGCCACGGAAGGCGCTGTCGGCAGTAACGGCTGGTCCCGCTGCGGTAGTGGGGCAAGCGCCTGGAGTAGCGCGCGGAGCAGCTCATCCGGGTCGATGGGCTTGGCGACATGGTCGTTCATGCCGGCTGCGAGGCACAGTTCGCGGTCGCCCGACATTACGCTGGCCGTCATCGCGATAATCGGCAACTCGCGGAAGCGCGGTTCCATCCGGATACTCCGGGTGGCTTCATAGCCGTCCATCAGCGGCATTTGCAGGTCCATCAGCACGGCATCGTAGGTTTGCTCGCCGACGCGGCGTAGCGCCTCAATGCCGTTGTTCGCCACATCGGCCAGGATGCCTGCCTGTTCGAGCAGCCCCAGAGCGACCTGCTGATTGAATTCGTTGTCCTCGACCAGCAGCACGCGGGCGCCGCAGAGGCTTTTCAGCGCGTGTTGCGCTTCGGCTGCGCGGGAGGATGCATCCGCTACGGGTAAAGGTGACGGCGCCGCGCGGACGAAGGTGCTGAAACGGGCGGTGAAGTGGAATGTGCTCCCGCGCCCCGGCATGCTCTCGACTTCGATTTCACCCCCCATTTTTTCGACCAGTTGCTTGCAGATGGCCAATCCCAGTCCGGTGCCGCCGAAACGCCGGGTGGTGGAGCTGTCGGCTTGGGAAAACGGCTGGAACAGTTGGGCCAATTGTTGCGGCGTCAGGCCGATCCCCGTATCCCGCACGCTGAAACGCAGTACGATCTCGCTATCGTTATGGGACATGAGCTGGCAGGAGGTGGCGACTTCTCCCTGCTGGGTGAATTTGACCGCATTGCCGGCCAGATTGACTAGCACCTGGCTGAGCCGCAGGGGGTCGCCGATCAGGCCGAGAGGAATGGCGGGATCGATGTGAAAAAGGATGTTCAGGCCTTTTTCCTGCGCGCGCTGGGAGATGAGGGTGGCGACGTTTTTGAAGGTTTCGTCCAGATTGAAGCGGATGGATTCGAGTTCAAGCCGATTGGCCTCGATCTTGGAAAAATCGAGGAGATCGTTGATGATGCCGAGCAGCGAGTTGGCCGCGATATTCACTTTCTGGACATAGTCGCGTTGTTTGGCGCCGAGTTCCAGTTTGAGGCACAGGTAGGACATGCCGATAATCGCATTCATCGGCGTGCGGATTTCGTGGCTCATATTGGCGAGGAAATCGCTCTTGGTGCGGCTCATGGCTTCCGCCGCCTCCTTGGCCGCCGCCAGTTTTTCCTGCAACGCCTTCTGCTGTTCGATATTGAGGTGGATGCCGCTGATGCGGGTCGGATTATCCTGGCTGTCTCTTCCCGTTACCCGTCCGACGACCAGTATCCATTTCCAGCCCGCCGCTTTGGTTCTCAAGCGGGCTTCGACCCGGTAAATATCGGTTTCTCCCCGCAAGTGCGCCTGAAACGCTTCAGATACGGCGACCAGGTCGTCCTCATGCACCAGGTCGAGAAAGGTTTCCATGGCCGCGGGGAGTTCGCCCGGATCGAAGCCCAGTTGCCGATACCACTGGTCGTTAAAGATCGTCTCTTTGGTGACCAGATTCGAGTCCCAGGCGCCGGTGTTCGACGCATCCAGCGCGAATTCGAGGCGTTCGCGGCTGAGTTGGAGCTCTTCGTTCAACTGTATGCGCTTGGTGATGTCGCGGCTGACGCCGCGATAACCGAGCAGATTTCCTTGCGCATCCAGCACCGGAACCCCATTGGTTTCCAGAATTACGAGTTCGCCGTTCTTGTGCCGGCTGATATTCTCCTGCATCAGGATGGGTTGTTTGGCCGCAGCCAATCCCCGAAACCGTTCGCCGGTGCGCAACGCTTCTTCCGGCGGCATGAAATCGAACGGCGTTTTGCCTATCATCTCCAGTTGCGCGTATCCCAGCATGGTTTCCACTTGGGGGCTGATATAGCGGTAGCTTCCTGCCGCGTCGATTTCCCAGATGCAATCGCTGGAGGTCTCGATCAGGTTGCGGAAACGCTCCTCAACCATTTGCCGCCCTTCTTCCATTTGCAGGCGTGCGCTGATGTCGACGAAGGCCACCACTGCACCGACGATCCGCCCATTCTGGAGCGCGGGATAAGCCCAGTATTCCACCGGGACGGCGACGCCGTCCGCACGTTGGAACAGCTCATTGTCCATGTGCGCGCGAGCGCTGGCGCCATGCGCCACTTTGTGGATGGGACAATCCTCCCAACGGTAAGGCGCGCCGTCCGTCCGGCTGTGGTGAATAATCCCGTGCAGCTTTTTACCCAGCAGTTCTTCCTCGGCGCACCCCAGCATCCGGCAGGCTGCCCGGTTGATCAGCAGGCAATTGCCGTCGCTATCGATGTGATACATGCCCTCCTCGGTCGAATCCAGGATCATCTTGAGGCGTGCTTCACTTTGCTTGAGCGCTTGTTCCCGGAGTGCCAGTTCGCGCTGCTGCAAGGCTGTTTTTGCCGCCTTGCGCACGGCTTCCAGCAGGGATTCGCGCGTGAACGGCTTCAACACGTAATGGTCGATGCCGACCTCGATTGCGTTGATGAAAAATTCTTGATCGTTGAAAGCCGTGGTGACAACGATAGGCGTATCTGCGTCGAGCGCTTTGATGGCCGCAGCCATTTCCAGGCCGTCCATCAGCGGCATGATGATGTCGGTGATGACAATATCCGGACGATGCAGGCGGAACAAATCCAAGCCTTCCCGACCGTTTTCCGCCACGATCAGATTGCCCGTGCGACGCGAAAGGAGTTTGATGAGCTGTTGCCTGATTGCAGGTTCGTCCTCAACGTACAACACGTTCAGGGAAAGCAGCGGGTCGGCGGCGATTGATGGGAGCATAGGGTTTGTTTTAGAGGCTAGGGGCTAGAAGCTAGGGCTATAAAAGCCGGCGCGTAGCGTCGACCCCTCTCACTCCTCACCCCTCACCCCTCACCCCAACTTCTTCAATTCGTCGAGCACTGCGGTGAATTGCCCATCGAAGTCCAACCCGCGTTCGAATAAATGCAGCGCTTGTGCCACGGAGCCTCTCACCGTATCGTCAACCGTTTTTTCCTGACTCTCGGTAAGCCCCAGGGAGCTATAGATTTTTTCCATTCTTTCGATCAGGGTGTAAAGGATCAGGTAAGTGTCGCGCTGTTGTTTCCGATATTGTTCGCGCAGGTTTTCAAGTGCATCCCGGGTGCATTGCGTCACCAGGTGCAACTGCCTGCTCCGGGCTTGCGCCTCTTCCTGCCGGAAAATCGCCTTGGCACTGGCCTCAGCGCCTTCGGCAATAGAGGCGGCATTGTCGCTGATACGACCGCACAGGTCGGGGTTGTCGGTCGGCATGTTGCTTACCAGCAGGGAAACATGCTCGTAATTGACGATCATCCGCGATTTGAACTGAAAAATGCGTTCGAGGCCGTGCATCATGCCGAATACCGATTCCTCCAGCGGCGAGGCCGGCCCCTGTTGCGTGAAGGTGTATGCACCGGATGGGACGCGAATTTGCACCAGGCTGGTCGCTCCGTATTCCTGCATCGCGTCCATGATCATCCTGGCAAGCGTGGGGTAATCGCCGCAAGTGAAGCAATTGCGCAAGAACTGCAAAACCGTGCCGCTTTCCCCCAGATTGGCGAGAAAGTTCATGGCCATTTTCTGTATCGAGTCTTTTTCCTGTGCCAGCCGCCAGCGTTCGGCTTCCAGCTTGATGGCTTTCTCGACCTTAATAATCAATTCATCCGCTTCGAAAGGCTTGATGACGAAATCCGTCCCCCCCGATTCATAAGCTTTGAGCCGTTCTTCCAAGGTGTCGTGGGATGACACGAAAATGACCGGCAACGGATGCCCATCCCGCCCTGCCTGCAAGCGCCGACAAGTCTCGTAGCCGTTAATTCCCGGCATTTCGATGTCGAGCAGCACCAGATCGGGAGCGAAATCCGGGACATTTGCCAGGCACGCCTCGCCTGAAGCCGCCGCCTGCACCTCGAAATCGTCTTCGAGATTGGCTTCCAGCATTCCGAGGGTGATAGGGTCGTCATCGACGATCAACACCTTGCCCTTTTTTCCAGGCGGTGCTTCAGGCTCGAATGGGGTTGTTATCAAGTTTGGTCCTCCTTATAAATGGGACGGATAGATTCGACCCTACATCGGGCAAATTCGCCGTAGGTGCGCAGCGATCTAAATTTACCCTGAAGTCACATGCCGGCTTCTGTCGTTACCTGTATTTCCAGCGCTGGGCTCCAATTCATGAGCTTGTTGAAACGATTCCAATTGAAGCCCGTTTCGGGAGACGACATGCGGCGGCATTGCCGTAGCGCGCCACATAGTTGCTGGATGTTATCCATGATGCCGCTTTTGACTTTTGTCGGCAGAAGATCGAATGCGGCATCGCTGTGCGGATTTTTTGCCGCCATGAAATCGCCTAAATTCCCGCTTTCCGTGCTGCAAGTCACCAATAATACCGGCGTTGGCCCGACGCCGTTGAGGATGGTTATTTTCCCCGTCGGCGACGCGTCGGGCGAATGCAGGCATTGGAACACATTCATCAGCACGATGTCGGGAGCAACCTCCTTCAGTAAATCCATGGCATGGTTGCCGGACTCGGCAACCGATATCCGGTAACCTTCCATTTTCAGCAGTTGATTCAATATGCGTCGCCCGTTCGAGTCTTTCTCCGCAATCAGTATATGCATCTTTCCTCTCCTTTATTCGTCGCAATGGCTGGGGCGCCCCAGAAAGAAATTGAGACCGTGAATCTTGGAGAGAGTCTAAACCACTGAGCATGGAAATCTATTCGTTCTTTCCCTTAGAGATATAGGTAGAACTACCTATTGCCGTTCATGAGCAGACCTCGCATGATGCTGTCGGAGTTGGAGGCCAGGGTTTACGGCGCGCCGCCCCTTTACTAGTATCTAGCCCCTAAGCCGGACAATTGCCGGAATCAAAAAATATTTACCGCAGAGACGCAGAGTCGCTGTGATTTCTCCGCGTCCCTGCGCCTCTGCGGTGAAAGCATTTTAGCCGGAGAACCGTGCCAGTGCTTGGTCTACGACACATTTTCCGCAAACAATGTAAAGACTTGGCCGATAAGTTACTAAAAAAACCGATGCCGCCCGCAGCCGCTTCGCCCGACAATATCGAGCGCACTAATCTCTACATCCCGTTGCTGGCCTATGCCGTGGGGGTGATTCTTCTTGCCTTGGCCGGCTACCAGACCTTTCGGCAAATCGAGAGTTTGATCCAACAGGAGAAACTCCAAGATCTGAACGCCATCGCCACAGTGAAAACCGGGCAAATCGTTTCGTGGCGCGCGTCGCAGGAGCGACGAGGCGACGCTATTTCGCGCACCACCCTGTTGCCGTCGGAGTTCGAACAGTGGTTGCACGAAGGCGCGCCGACGGGGCCGCGTCAACAAAGAATCGCCTATAGGGTGTCCGGCTGGCAACAGGTGTACGGCTATCAGATCGTCTCCCTGGTCGACCGGCAGGGCGCGGTCAGGCTCACTACGAGCGGCGGCACGGCTTTGGATCGGGAGGATATTGATCTGGCGCGACAGGCGATGGCGGCAGGCAAGACGATATTGTCGGACATCCATAACGACAGCGGGGATGGGAAAGTCGGCATCGACCTCGCCGCGCCACTGATCGTGCATGACGAAAACCGCAGCCGCGTGGTTGGCGCTGCGCTATTGCAGATCAATCCCGGCGATTTTCTTTATCCCCTCATCCAGTCCTGGCCGACCCACAGTTCGACCGCCGAAACGCTGTTGGTGCGCCAGGAAGGAGGTAGCTTCCTGTATCTCAACGAATTGCGTCATCGCAAGGATAAGAAGGCACTGACCCTGCGCCTGCCGGTCGATACGCCGGGTTTGCCGCCCGGCATGTTTTTGCGCGGCAAGCTGGATGCTTTGAACGCCGTGGACTACCGGGGGGTTGCCGTGGTTGCCGCGGTGTCCAGGGTTCCCGGCACGGCCTGGCTGATGGTGGCGAAAATCGACAAGGCGGAATTGTTTGCTCCGATACTGAAGCTCAAACAATGGTCGGCGGCGGTGGGACTGGTCTTTCTGACGATCTGCGGCGTATTGTTCTTCGTCTGGTTGCGGGGCATACAGGCGCGCGACCGGCATCTCAAGGCGCAACGCGACGCGGCGGTCGAGCGCGAGTTGTTGCTCAAGCATTTCGAATACCTGACCCAATACGCCAACGACATGATCCTGGTCGCCGACGAAAACGGCAAAATCGTCGAAGCCAATGAACGTGCGGTGAGCGCCTACGGCTATACGCGGGATGAATTATTAGGCATGACTATCCTGGCTTTGCACCCGCCGGTCGATGATCCCGCCGTTTACAACGAGCACATGGTGCGCTTCAAAGAGGCCGGCGAACTCATCTTCGAATCCGATTGCCGTCGCAAGGATGGCTCGACTTTTCCGGTCGAAGTCAGCGCCCGCGTTATCGAAATGGCAGGGGTCAAGTATCTGCAAGGCATCATCCGCGACATCACCGAACGTAAATTTGCCGAGAATGCGCTACGCAAGTCCGCCGAACAAATCGAGGATTTGTACAACAACGCCCCTTGCGGCTACCACTCTTTGGACAAAGACGGTGTCATCATCCAGATCAACGACACCGAGTTGCAGTGGTTGGGTTATGCACGCGATGAGGTGATCGGCAAGTTGAAATGGGCGGATTTAATAACTTCCGCGAGCCTGCCGGTTTTTCAGGAAAATTTCCCGCAATTCGTCAAGCAGGGATTTGTGCATAACCTGGAGTTCGAAATCATTCGTAAAAACGGTATGACGTTTTCCGGGATCGTAAACGGCACAGCCATTTATGACTCCAGCGGCGATTTTGCAATGAGCCGCTCAACGCTGTTCGATATTACCGAGCGCCGTTTGACGCAAGACTCTCTGCGCGAAAGCGAGGCGCGTTTCCGCACCATGGCGGACAACGCCGCCATCATGATCTGGATGGCCGATGCGCAGGAGGGGCGCGGCTACCCCGGATGCAACTTTTTCAATCAGGGATGGCATGATTTCACCGGGCTTACGCTGGAGCGGACGCAAGGGCGGAATTGGCTGGAACTGGTGCATCCCGACGACAGTGAGCGCTGTCTGAATGCCTACCGGGACGCTTTCCGCCTAATCCAACCGTTCACGCACGAATACCGCCTGATGCGCCGCGACGGGGAATATCGCTGGATGCTGGATAGCGGCGTTCCGCGTTGTGCCGAGGATGGGACGCTCATCGGCTTTACCGGCACCCTTATCGACATCACCGAGCAGAAAAATGCCGAGGCCATGCGTGGCGAAATCGAGCGTATCGGGCGCCTCAATATTGCGGTGGAAATGGCCTCCGGCCTGGCCCACGAACTGAGCCAGCCGCTGTCCGCAGCAAACAACTATCTGGCCGGCTGCCTGCACCGCATGAAGGAGCCGCACTGGGATCAGGAAAAACTCAAGACGGCGGTGGAGCTGACCTACAAACAAACCGAGCGTGCCGGAAAAATCATCAATCATCTCAAGGAGCTGATTCGCAATCAAGGACATGAGCGTTTGATGGTGGATATTAATACACTGATCCGCGACACGGTCAATTTCGTCGAGCATGAAATCAAGCGCCACGGCATCGCGGTTTTTATGGAATTGCCGCCTTTGCCGTTGGTCAATATCAACAAAATAGAAATCGAGCAAGTGCTCCTCAATCTGCTCAAGAACGCCATCGAAGCGATGCATGCCGCACCCGAGCCGGTATTGCGCATTACCACCACTTACCTGTGCAATTCCGCGCATATCCTGGTGACTGTCAGCGACACCGGGCACGGCGTCCCCAGCGCCGAACTGGCGACGATTTTCAATCCCTTCCAAACCTCAAAAGGCAACGGCCTCGGCTTGGGACTGGCTATTTGCCGTAGCCTGGTGGAAAATCACGGCGGCTTCATCTGGGCCGATGCGCAGCGGGAATTTGGGGCGGAATTCAACTTTACATTGCCTTACGGGACGGCTCATGATGAGTAACAATACCATGCGGCCCACGGTGTTCGTGGTCGACGACGATGAAGATATGCGCGACTCCATCCTGTGGTTGCTGGAGTCGGTCAATTTATATGCCGAGGCGTATGCCGGCGCCGGGGCGTTTCTCCAGGCGTGCGATCCGCAACGCGAAGGCTGCCTGTTGCTGGACGTGCGCATGCCGGGCATGAGCGGTATGGAGCTGCTGGAACAACTTGGTTCCTGCGGCATCCACCTGCCCGTAATCATCCTCACCGGCCACGGCGACGTGCCCATGGCGGTGCGCGCGCTCAAGCACGGCGCTTTCGACTTTCTCCAGAAACCGTTCAACGGCCAGGAACTGCTGGACCAGATCAACGCTGCACTCAGGCAGGATGCCGAAAGACACCGCCAACGCCGCGAAATGCATGTCCTACATGCCCACTACGAAGCGCTGACGCACCGCGAAGCGGAAGTCATGGAACTGGTGGTGGCCGGCAATTCAAGTAAAGCCATAGGACAAAAACTCGGCATCAGCCCCAAAACCGTAGACATCCACCGCGCCAACATCATGCGGAAGCTTGATGTGCATACCATCGCCGAACTGGTGCAGAGCCGGTTGGCGTTAAGGGGGGAGGAGTGAGGGGTGAGGGGTGAGGGGTGAGGAGTGAGGAGTGAGGGGTGAGGGGTGAGGAGTGAGGAGTGAGGGGTAATGTATTCACGCACGGATCAATGCCAATATTTTGTATGGAGCGTATTGAAACAATATGTTACAAATT
>JBAYVP010000144.1:0-11813 GCA_041674485.1 Sulfuricellaceae bacterium | reverse complement strand
TGGTGAAGCGATTATGCGAAGCGAACAACATTGAAGAGCCTTGTGCGGGAATTCCGCACGCAGGGATCCGTGAGGGGGCAGTTGGGTAACTGGCTGTCCTACCTTGATCACACAAGTGTCAGGCAAGTGCGGGCGCAGGTTTGCTCCCTTCTCCCGCAGGCGGGAGAAGGGCCGGGGATGAGGGTGTTTGCGTACAGACAACCGTTGACTATGCGCAAACACCCTCACCCCAACCCCTCTCCCGCCTGCGGGAGAGGGGCTTTTGGGCACTTGTGTGTAACGATGAGCGCTCCGCGTGGGAATGCAGCCTCGGACGCTCTGCGTCCCGTGTCGCTGACAACGGTGCATTCCCTATCGGGATGCAGAGCATGGGAACGATCTGCAAATCCAGGTCAAATCAAGCCATTCATGCTTCGACAAGCTCAGCACGAACGGCTTGATTTGACTTGTGTGCATACGGTGGCGCCTACGGGAGAAGCGGGGAGCAACGCCGCATGAGTCCCTCCCGTCCCTTCATCCTGCGCCCGGTGGCGACCACCCTGCTGATGGTGGCGATTCTGCTGGCCGGCATTTTAGCCTACCGCATGTTGCCGCTTTCGGCGTTGCCGGAAGTGGATTACCCGACCATCCAGGTGGTCACGCTCTATCCCGGCGCAAGCCCAGAGGTGATGACTTCTTCGGTGACCGCACCGCTGGAGCGCCAGTTCGGCCAGATGCCGGGGCTAAACCAGATGTCGTCCAGCAGTTCCGGCGGCGCGTCGGTGATTACGCTGCAATTCACCCTTGATCTCACGCTGGACGTGGCCGAGCAGGAAGTGCAGGCGGCGATCAACGCGTCCGGAACTTTCCTGCCCACCGACCTGCCTGCGCCGCCGATCTACAGCAAAGTCAACCCTGCGGACGCGCCTATCGTCACGCTTGCGCTGACTTCGAAAACGCTGCCCCTGTACAAGGTGGAAGACTTGGCGGACACTCGCCTCGCGCAGAAAATTTCCCAGCTTCCCGGCGTCGGGCTGGTGAGCATCAGCGGCGGCCAGCGTCCTGCGGTGCGCGTGCGCGCCAACCCCAAGGCGCTGGCCGCTTATGGCATGAGCATGGAAGACTTGCGCATCGCCATAGTCAGCGCCAACGTCAACCAAGCCAAGGGCAGTTTCGACGGACCCAGCCGCGCCTACACCATAGACGCCAACGACCAGTTGAAATCCAGCGCCGAATACGGCGCGCTGGTGATCGCCTACCGCAACGGCGCGCCGATACGCCTGATTGATGTGGCCGAGGTGGCGGACGATGCCGAGAACGTGCGCCTCCAGGCTTGGCACAACCAGACGCCGGCGGTGATCCTCAACATCCAGCGCCAGCCGGGCGCCAACGTGATCGAGGTGGTGGACCGCATCAAACGTCTGTTGCCCCAGTTGCAGGGGGCGCTGCCCGCCGCCGTCGAGGTCACTATCCTCACCGACCGCACCGTCACCATTCGTGCTTCGGTCAAAGACATACAGTTCGAACTGCTGCTGGCGGTGGTGCTGGTGGTGATGGTGATATTCCTATTCCTGCGCAACATCCCCGCCACCCTCATCCCCAGCTTCGCAGTGCCCTTGTCGCTGGTGGGAACATTTGGCGTAATGTATCTGGCGGGGTTCAGCATCAACAATCTGACCCTGATGTCGCTCACTATCGCCACCGGTTTCGTGGTGGACGACGCGATTGTGATGATAGAGAACATTTCGCGCTACATCGAGGAAGGAGAACCACCGCTCCAGGCGGCGCTCAAAGGCGCGGAGCAGATCGGCTTCACCATCATCTCGCTGACATTCTCGCTGATTGCGGTGCTGATCCCGCTGCTCTTCATGGGCGACGTGGTTGGGCGGCTGTTCCGCGAATTCGCCATCACGCTGGCGGTCGCCATCCTGATCTCGGCGGTGGTGTCCCTCACCCTCACGCCCATGCTGTGCGCCAAGCTGCTGCGCCACCGTCCCGACGCCGAACAAAGCGCGTTTTACCTGTCCACCGGGCGCCTATTCGACGCGATCATCCGGCAATACGGCAAAATGCTGACCTGGGTGCTGGACCGCCAGGGCATCACGCTGCTGGTGGCGGTTGCCACACTAGTGCTCACCGTGGTGCTGTACGTCACCATTCCCAAGGGCTTCTTCCCGGTGCAGGACACCGGGCTGATCCAGGGCGTCTCCGAAGCCTCGCAATCGATTTCCTTCGGCGCGATGGCCGAGCGCCAACAGGCGCTGGCCGAAGTGATCCTACAAGACCCGGCGGTGGAAAGCCTGTCGTCCTTCATCGGCGTGGACGGCGCCAACGCCAGCCTTAACAACGGTCGTTTCCTCATCAACCTCAAAGCGCGCGAACAACGCGACGACGCCACTAGCGTGATTCGCCGCCTCCAGCCCAAACTGGCGGGCGTGCAGGGCATCGCCCTCTACATGCAGCCGGTGCAGGACCTGACCATCGAAAACCGCGTCAGTCGCACCCAGTTCCAATTCGCCGTGCAGGACACCGACGCGCGCGAACTGGCGGCGTGGGCGCCGAAAATAGTCGAGCGTCTCTCTCATTTGCCGCAATTGAGCGATGTGGCGAGCGACTTGCAAGACAAGGGCTTACAGGCTTATATCGAGATCGACCGCGACAGCGCCGGGCGGCTGGGCATCACCCCGGCGGCAATCGACAACGCCCTGTACAACGCCTTCGGCCAGCGTCTGGTGTCCACCATCTTCACCCAATCCAGCCAGTACCGCGTGGTGTTGGAAGTGAAGTCGGAATTCCAGAAGGGGCTGGCCGCGCTCAACGATATTTACGTGACCGCAGCCGGCGGCGGACAAGTATCGCTCGGCGCCATCGCCAACATCAGCGAACGTCCGGCCTTGCTATCGGTGAACCATCTCGGCCAGTTCCCGGCGGCCACCATCTCCTTCAACCTGGCGCCCGGCGCATCGTTGGGCGAAGCGGTGGAGGCCATTGAAGCGGCGCAAAAGGAAATCGCCGTGCCGGTCAGCGTGCAGACCAGTTTCCAGGGCGCGGCGCAGGCCTTCCGCGGATCGCTCTCGAATCAGGTGTTCCTGCTGCTGGCGGCCATCGCCACCATGTATATCGTGCTGGGCGTGCTCTACGAGAGCTACATCCACCCCATCACCATCCTCTCGACATTGCCCTCCGCCGGCGTCGGCGCGTTGCTGGCGCTGATGCTGACGCACCGCGATCTGGGGATAGTCGCCATCATCGGCATCGTGCTGCTGATCGGCATCGTCAAGAAAAACGCCATCATGATGATAGATTTCGCCCTTGATGCCGAACGCAAACAAGGCAAGACGCCGCGCGAAGCGATTTACCAGGCTTGCCTGCTGCGCTTCAGGCCGATATTGATGACCACCCTGTCGGCAATATTGAGCGCGCTGCCGCTGATGCTGGGCAGCGGCATGGGCGCGGAACTGCGCCAACCGCTCGGCATCACCATGGTCGGCGGGCTGCTGCTCTCCCAAGTGCTAACCTTGTTCACCACGCCGGTGATTTATCTGGCGTTTGATAGGTTGGCGCGGCGGGTGAAGGGGTGGAAGGGTGAGGGAAGTAGCCTGTAGCAAGCGAGTAGGATGTGCCGAGGAACGAGGCGCATCTGTCGCGTGTCACCGCCGGGATACGCGAGCGATGCGCTTCCTGTCGCAGCAGCACAGCCTACTGCCCTTCATCGCCAAAACCGCATGAACACTCGCCGTAGCGCGATGTTGACTGCATTCCCGCATAGCGCATCATTGCCATTAAGTTAGGAAAAATCCGTTCGCCCTGAGCTTGTCGAAGGGTGAACGGATTTTTCCTAACTTAATGGCAATGATGTAGCGCTAGTGAGCGCGCGAGTGTTCCTGCGACCATAAGTCACCCCGCCCTGTATCGCACCGCATCCAACGATACCCGATTCAGCATACCAAACCGCACCGTACCCAGAGAATACGGGCGCTCGCCGTCCTCTTCCTCCGGCTTGCCATTCAAGCAGGCAAACTTCCAACTTTGCATAGCCCCCTACCCCCCAATGTCCGGCTGTGAACTCGCAGCCCTTACCACACTTTTATCCGAAACAAAACCTATCAACCTAGACAGGTTCACAACGAAAATTTTTACTGAATAATGGCACAAAATCTTACCCAGTCACGCCATGGATATATGCCTTGCGCGGGGGGAATTGTCCGGCTGGATTGCCCCCAGCGGGCGCACTGCCGCGTTGCAAATTGCTTGTGTGAGAATGACCACACGGCGCAATTTGCGCCTTGCATTGCATCCCGCTGGGAACAATCCAACCGGACAATTCCCCCCGCGCAAGGCATAGCTGGCTTGCATGGAACTGATTTTTCTGCTCAGACGCAGGAAACCGCCTGAAATATAAAGTATTTCGTCGTGAATCGACCCATGACGTTTTGATTGATCCGTTCCGGTGTTTCATCTCATATTTAACAGGAGAACTTTGAAATGGCAAAAGCCAATAGTTTCGTCGATCAGTTGATAACCGATCCGGGCAATATTCCCGACATGATTTTACTGAACGGGTTCGAAGGCAAGTCTTCGATGGAAGGCTACACCCGGCTTTATCTGAATGCGGTGCTCAACGAATATTACGAAATACCCCAGGAGGCGGTTTTGCATGCCGTGTCGGGTATTGCGTCCGCAGCCGCCCCGCTGGCAAGCACGTATCTTTGGCTGAAAGGCGACGCCGAGTTGATACGGAAAGGAAAAAGCATCGCCGACCGGAAAACGAAGTTCCTGGCCGGGGATATTCAAAGCGGGCAGGCCGCGGCCAAACCGGCTGCCACCCCGGACGCACCGGTCGCAGCCCCTCTGGATGGGCCGACCGGCGTACAGAATTGCACCCAGGCGCCTCCCGTATGCGGCGACACCGCCTGGAAAGGATGCCCTGCCTAGGAGACGGCGCCCCAGTGCAGAAAGTTCGTGACGCCAACCGGATAGTTTCCGGTTGATGTGCGAAACGTAGAGAGGGACGCCCGATTGTGTCTGGCCAACATAACGTGGAGTTTCATCCCGCTCTGCAAGCGTTGCCTTTCCACCTTAACCTTTCTTAAGGAGCAAAATATGATGGTCTCACAAGTTCCACATTGCCCCACCGTAGCGCCGGTATGTGCCGTAACCCAATGGCAATGTCCGCCGCCGGTGTCGGCTGTTCCGCACTGTCCGACGGTCGCGCCGCTGTGCCAGCCGCAGACTATGACGACAACCGTCCAACCGACGTTCGTTTGTCATCCCACCCAACAGCCCGGTTGTCCGAGCACATCAACCTGCCCGCCGACTCACATGTACGGCTGCCCGAACACGTCAACCTGCCCGCCTACTCATATGTACGGCTGTCCGAACACGTCAACGTGCCCGCCTACTCAAATGTACGGCTGCCCGAATACGTCAACGTGCCCGCCTACTCAAATGTACGGCTGCCCGAACACGTCAACCTGCCCGCCGACTCACATGCTCGGTTGCCCGAGCACGTCAACCTGCCCGCCGACTCACATGCTCGGCTGCCCGAGCACGTCAACCTGCCCGCCTACTCATATGCTCGGTTGCCCGAGCACGTCAACGTGTCCGCCTACGCATATGTATGGTTGCCCGAGCACATCAACCTGCCCGCCTGTCGACGCAATGGCGCAGCCGGTCGGTCCGACCGGGGTGTATGGCTGCACGCAATCTCCCGCCCAATGCGGCAACACCGCGTGGGCAGGTTGCGTGGTAGGCCCAACTGGAGTGCAAGGGTGTACGCAACCGCCGCCCCAATCCGGCAATGCAGCAGCGGTTGGTCCGACCGGCGTCTATGGCTGCACGCAATCGCCCGCGCAATGCGGCAATACTGCGTGGCAGCCTTGCCCTGTTGGCCAGACCGGCGTGCAGGGTTGCACGCAATCGCCTGCGCAATGTGGCAATACCGCATGGCATGGCTGTCCTATCGGCCAGACCGGCGTGCAGGGTTGCACTCAATCGCCCGCGCAATGTGGTAACACCGCGTGGCCAGGTTGCCTGGTAGGCCCGACCGGGGTGCAAGGTTGTACACAGCCGCCTCCTCAAGCAGGCAACGCAGCGCCTGCGCTGGTTGGTCCAACCGGGGTGCAGGGCTGCACCCAGTCGCCCGCGCAATGCGGCAATACCGCGTGGCCTCCTTGTCCTGTCGGCCCAACCGGCGTTCAGGGCTGCACCCAATCTCCGGTGCAATGCGGCAATACGCATTGGCAGGGGTGCCCTCCGACTCATTTGCTGGGTTGCACCTGCCTGCCCATGACGGTGGGTCCGGTGATCACGGTGGCTGGGCAATGCTGATCGCAACGCATGTAACGGTCGCGCCGACATGCGGATGCTTAAGTAGTCTGTAGTTGACCTGGGGCGGAAGAAGTTCCGCCCCAGGTTTTTGTGTGTGTTGGCTTGCAGTCGGATGCAAAACACATGCCGCCAGTCATTCAGAACGGCATGATTACAGGGGAAACCTGCATGTTTTTAACCGCATCGAATTTAGCCCATTACCTGCTTGCGCGCGGCTTGTTAAGCGCTGCCGCAGTGGTCGATGGCGACTTTATGGTGGCCGAAGTCGGGCGCCGTAACCGGAATTACAAGGTAATTTTGAAGAACGCCCCAGGGCTGTTCGTCAAACAAATAAAAAGTATCGACGCCATGGCGATTTCCACTTTGCAAAGGGAGGCGGCCTGTTACCGCCTCGCCCGGCAAAATGCCGCCTATGGCGATTTGGCGGCGATCATGACGCGCTTGGTCGATCATGACGCGAACCGCCACTGCCTGATAGTCGAGTTGCTATCCGGCGGAGAAAACCTCAACGAATATTATGCCCGCACCCGCAGTTTCCCCGTGGAAATCGGCAAAATGCTGGGCAAAAGCCTGGGCGGCTGTCACCTCACCTTGCGCGGCAAGCCGCTGCAAGCAGAGGAAATGGCAACTTTCCCACGCATGCCGCCGTGGATATTGTCTTATCACAACAGCCATATGTTTTCCTCCGGCGCTTTGAGCGGCGGCACGGTGAAACTGGCGGAAATCGTGCGGCAATATCCCGACCTGCATTACAACCTGGATCGCCTGCGCCAACACTGGAGCTACGACAGTCTTATCCACGGCGATATGAAATGGGATAACTGCATCGTCCATTCCGCCGGCGACGGTAGTTCAAAACTCAAAATCATCGACTGGGAACTGGTGGATTACGGCGATGCCTGCTGGGATATCGGCGGCATACTCCAGGCTTACCTCACCTCCTGGATATTCTCCATGCCGCTCCACAACGAAATTGCACCACACCGCCTGATTAGCCAAGCGGGACTGCAACTGGAAACCATGCACCCCGCCATCAAAGCGTTCTGGCGCAGCTATCGGGAAACCAGCGGCATCCCCCGGCAATACGCTCCCCATACCCTGATCCGCGCCATCGAATACGGCGCGGCGCGCATGGTGCAAACCGCCTTCGAGAGCCTGTGCTTTTCACCGGTCATGACGAATCACGGCGCGCTGCTGCTGCAAGTTAGCCTGAATATCTTGCGCAACCCCCAGGAAGCCGCGACAACACTGTATGGCCTGGGCGGGGAAACCCTATGAACAGCAAACCGATACGCGAAGAATTGGCGGAAATTTTCGCTACGCTGCAAATTCATTCACTGTCCACCTTCTCGTTCCGCAACGGCGCACCCATTCAGGTCAACACACCGACGCCCGGCATGAGCGCCCACAGCCAATTGCTGGATGGCCTGCGCAACCTGCTGTATGGCAGTTGTTACACCCGCTATGGCGCATCAGACAGCAACGCCGCGCAAAACCTGATCCCCCGTTTCATGCAGGCCAACCAGTCGCAGGACAAATGGGACCCCGGCTGGTCCATCTACCAACTGGGCGGCGACGGACACATCTCGGTGCAGAAAGGCGAGCGCAGCCGCTCCGCCGTGATCGGCGAATACGCCACCAACAAAGCGCCGGGCATACCGCCGAAAGTCGGCGACCAGGTGAATCTGCGGGTCTGTCCGGGGTCCGGCGACTTGCAGCAGGGATTTTATTTTTCCTTCGGCAATGCGCTGTCCGACCAGTTCGACGAATACGCCCTGCTGCGTTTCTATTTCAACATCAAGGCGGAAGGCGCTGCGGAATTGCTGCGCGCCATCTCCTCCCGCTTCAACCACTACGCCATACCGTATCGCTATAAAACGCTCACCGACGCCGCCGCCTACACGCGCGCCGACGCCGCCGTGCTGTACCTGGCGAAACGTTATTACCGCATCGCCGCATCGCTGGTAAGCGCGCTGACTGAGCCGCTGGACGCGTATTTTCGCCCCGAGGCGCCGTTATTCTGCAAAACATTGCGACCCGGCGTGGGGCTGGCCGAAGAACCGGGAACCGGGGAAAGCTTCGGCATGCACCGCTGCCGTCTGGTGGCCGAAGGCATTGTCGATGCCTGGTTGGCAGGCGCGCAATCCATCGAAGCGCGCATGGACGCAGTGCAAAAGCGCTTCAGCGCCAGCGGCATCACGCTGGATTCACCCTACTTAAACGCGAAATCCGTAGACCTGTTCGCGTTGAGCGATTTTACCGGAGGCATCGCCCTATGAACCAACCCGCCTCCCCCTTCCTCGAAACCGCCGACCGCATCGGTCGCAAACTGTGCCGCGAAGCCGTGTGGGACGGCAAGCGTTGCACTTGGCTGGGCTGGTCCATGGAAGCGGTCAACCAGGCCTGGGTTCCCGCCTACCGCTCCTATGCCGCCGAGCTATACAGCGGAACCAGCGGCATCGCATTATTCCTGGCGGAACTGCACCGCTACACCAACGACCCGGAACAGCGCCGCGCGCTGGAGGGCGCGGTCAACCAAACCCTATCCCTGACCGGCTCGCTGCAAGGTGCGGCGCGCATCGGGTTTTATTCCGGCATCAGCGGCATTGCCTACGCCCTGGCGCGCATCGGCGCCCTGCTCGAACACGAAAAACTGATCGCCCGCAGCCTGGCGGAAATGTCCACACTGAAAGACATCGCACCGGATAAAAAACTGATCGACGTAATCGGCGGCAGCGCGGGCGCGATACCGGCCTTGCTGGCGTTGGGGCACAGCCATGGCCGCCCGGACTTCATAGAGACGGCGACCACGCACGGCGACCACCTGCTCAAAACCGCAATGAAAAGCGACCAGGGCTGGTCATGGGACACCATGCACATCCCCGGACAAAAAAACCTCACCGGACATTCCCACGGCGTGGCAGGCATCGTCACCGCCCTGCTGGAACTGCACCGCGCAACCGGCGCAACCCGCTTTCGCGATGGTGCATTGCACGGCCTGCGCTATGAACGCAGCCTGTTTAACCCCGCATACAACAACTGGCCCGACCTGCGCATCATGAACCCCGGCGCAACGGAACAAGCGCCCGTCTACAACATGGCCTGGTGCCACGGCGCACCGGGCATCGGCCTATCGCGCCTGCGCAACTTCGAACTGCTGGACGGCGACGGCGAAGTGCGCAAAGAAATGGACGCCGCCATCCAGGCTACCGCCACCGCGCTCTCCATGCCCTGGACGCCCGGCATGGGCAACTACTCCCTGTGCCACGGCGCAAGCGGCAACGCCGAACTACTGCTGATGGCCGCACAACAACTCAACCGCCCGGAACTGAGGCAGATTGCGGAAAAAATCGGCTGGGAAGGGTATCAACATTACGCCCAACCCGAAATGCCTTGGCCCTGCGGCGTCAACGGCGGCGGCGAAACGCCAAATTTGATGCTGGGCGCTGCGGGCATAGGGCATTATTACTTGCGGTTGCATGATGTGGAGAAGGTGCCGTCGGTGCTGATTATTACACCCGCATAACAACGGTGAAAACACGGTGGAAATTTTGAAACTCCAACACACACTCCAGCATAGTGGTGGAACAATATAACTACTACGCCTCGCATAACACATAATTCAAGGATCAATATTTGCCATCCAATCAAAATAAGCGTTGTGGCATCGCTTAATATGTCACCTAACCATAAGGAGTAACGTTATGTCTAGACTCATTGTTTCAGCTTTCTCAGAAGACACCATTGCCGCTCCAGGCAATCGGGAAACGAATTACATTATTGCATCCGTTACAGATGCTAACGGCGTTCCCGTAACGGGGCTAGGTGTGCCAAACTTCAAGGTGTATCCAATGATTGTTGGCGCGGGTGGCGCACTGGTGAACATTACCAGCGTTTCAGCCGGTGGGCTGCCGGGCTTTTATCTCATCAAAGTTCTGCCTATCGGAACGGAAACATGGAAGTCGGGCGTATACATTTTTGCAGTCGCCGTTGAAAATGGCGCTGACAAAGGGCAGGCGCTGGCAAGCGTTTTAATGGATTAATCCAGGAAAGTCGGGCAATGGTAATGGATGTATCGTTGCCCAACATTGAAACAAAGCAAGCGTAGGCGGGGAGTGAATTTTTCAGGTAGATATTTTTCACCATTAAGCACAATTGCAAACATGCTGGTGTCTAATTTTCAACTTATTTCAGTGCATAATAAATATGAAACAATTAAATGCAATAGATATAAATATAGTAGGCATAAGCAAGCATGGCAATACAAAGCTAAACATAAGCATTAACATATCCAACCCTTATTGGGTAATAGAAGGAGAGGAGGCTGCCTGTGATGTTAAAATTTCCCCTTTATATGAGAATCTATCACCAATCAGCGGGTTAACCTTGTTTCAGGCTTTAACATTAGCCCTAGAGTTTTCAAATGTTTTGTTAAATGATATTTCAAAATAGTATGACTTATCATACCAAAATGGCAAACCCTATATTTTAGAGGATTCATAGCCGGGTAGATGCTATGGTGGGCGCCCAGCTATGGAGAAGCCGGGTAGGGTGGGCACGTTTTTTGTGCCCACGCTGTCAGCTATGGCGACTTCCGCGTGGGCACAAAAAACGTGCCCACCCTACTTGGCTGTCGAAGGACAAACGGACAAAATCTGAAGAATCTTGCTAATCAGGACAATTTAAGGAGAAGGTCATTATGAAGCGTTTCATTTCATTACTTGCAGCAAGCATGTTGCTTATCTCTGTTTCTGCATGTCAAACAGTGGGGACTGCTTACACTGCATCGAAACCCTGTAGTGTTCCTGCGGTCAGGCCGGCAATCACTCAGGTTCAGCAAGAGCGCGACAATATTTATTCACTGCTTGCTTATTCAGTCGTACTTAAAGATTGGCAGCAAGACAGCAAGACACAGAGAGGACACAACATTGGTTCCGTTTTGGTTGATCCAGACGGTAAGGTGGTTTTCTGGGCGCGCAACTCAAATAAAATTACAGGCAATGGCACCCAGCATGGCGAAGTTCGCTTAATGGTCGGCTATCTGAACAAAGTCAAATCGTATAGTTTAAAAGGCTACACCATCTACACCAGTCTTGAACCCTGCGCCATGTGTTCCGGGATGATGGTGCTGCAAAGCATCACGCGGACCGTTTATGGACAGGCCGACCCCGGATTTGGTAAAGCCTTGGAGCGTTTGTCGCTCGACACCCACGCGTTACCGGAATTGCTCCCTGAATATTATCAAGATGGCTATTGCCCCTATCCGCGTGGCGTTATTTCAGACCCTGCCAAAACCGATGCTTACCAACAACTGAATGCGGCATATGCACAATATGAAAAAGCTGGAGGAAAAAGCATCACTGGTTTCCTGTTGACGGATGAGGTGAGTAGCGCCACCTAATTTGATGGTCTGATGTTCAAGTTAAATGAGGGGGGGCGTTATCTCCGACAAAATGCCAGCTACAAATCAGAACCTTGGGGCTCTGCCCCAAACCCCGCACTCG
>JBAYVP010000143.1:0-11827 GCA_041674485.1 Sulfuricellaceae bacterium | reverse complement strand
TCAGAGCACCTGATCTCAGGATAGACAAATCAATGGGTTATTGTATTTGGTCGGATTTATCTTGACCCGAAATTTCGTAGAAACGAATTTTATGCGATTGATTATGTTGTATTTTCCATTTTTATGTTCAGTCAACCATCTCAATTAAAATCCGCGAGATCAGGTGCTCTGAAATTGAGAAAATCCAAAAACCGGTGCTGTTTTTTTGTCAAAAAGACGCTACCCTTTTATGCCTTGCGCTGTGGCACAACCTTTTCAACATGCGTTGCGCCCGCTACGCCGCAGTTCGCCAATAGCAGGTTAATCTATTCCTGCGGAATGGTTGTGGTTTCCGCCCCGATCAAGCGTTCCAATCAACCCAGTTTTCCAGCATCAACCCCGGCGCCCGCGCGAATTCGCGGGTGTTGTTGCTCACGAGGCAAACGCCCAGGGTAAGGGCATGAGCGGCGATTTGGGTGTCCAACGGGCCGATTGGCGTTCCGCCGGCTTCCAGCGCGTGGCGCAGGTCGCCGTAGGTTTGCGCGGCATTGATGTCGAAGTCGGCAATTTCCAGCGGTTCGAGGAAGTGTTGCAATGCCCGCAGGTTTTTGGTCGAGCCGCTTTTCCGGGCGCCGAAATAAAGCTCGGCCACGCTGATGCTGGAAATGCCGATTCCTGCGGGTTCATGGGCGCGCAATGCGGTCAGCACGTTGGCGGGGCGGTTTTTTATGGCGTAGATGCAGATGTTGGTGTCGAGCATGTAGCGCATGGCGTATACCTTTCACCAGGATTCGCGGTTGTCCGCAGTCGCCGGTTGCGCGCGCTCGGGGAAGGATTCGAATTCGTCCAGCGCGGCGATCAGGCGTTCGATGGAAGGACGCTTGCCCGGACTCAGTATAACTCTGCTGCCATCACGCTCTATGAAAACTTCCGTCATTTCCTCGAAGCGAAAGGCTTTAGGCAGGCGCACGGCTTGGCTGCGACCATTGAAAAACAGTTTGGCGGTTTGCATGATGGTTCCAGTGAGACAGAATAGACCAAGTATATATCTTTGGGGCGTTAAATACAAAATGGGAGCGAATTTCCATCCGTGCATATCAGCGCCGTGCAATCCCGCGCCGCACTGCCTTCTCCCCCTCGATTACCGCGAACACCGCCAGCCCGACTGCCACTATCCTTCCCCAGTCGGCCAATGCTATCGGCGCGGTGGCGAACAGGCGGTTCATCAGCGGCGCGTAGGTGAACAGCAGTTGCAGTGCGATCATCAAGAACACGCCGCCCCACAGCCAGGCGTTGGAAAAGAATTTCGCGGCGCCCATAGCAAACGGCGAGTGGGTCATGGAGCGGCAATTGAACAGGTAGAATAATTCCCCCATCACGAATACGTTGGCCGCCACGGTGCGCGCTTGTTGCACGCTGTCGCCGGATTGCAGCGCCCATACGAACAGGCCGAATGCGCCGGCCAACAATAGCGCGCTGACCAGGAACACGCGCCCCACCAGCGCTTTGGTCAATATTGGGGCTTCGGGGGGACGCGGCGGGCGTTGCATCACGTCGGGGCTGATCGGTTCGAACGCCAGCATCAAGCCGAGCAGCACGGCGGTGGTCATGTTGATCCACAGGATTTGCAGCGGGGTGATGGGCAGGGCGATGCCTTGCAGGATGGCCGCGACGATTACGAAGCCCATGCCGAAGTTGGTCGGCAACGTCCAGGTGATGAATTTGACCAGATTGTCGAATACGCCGCGCCCTTCTTCGACGGCTGCTTCGATGGAGGCGAAATTGTCGTCGGTGAGCAGCATCGCGCTCGCTTCCTTGGCGACCTCGGTGCCGGAGACGCCCATCGCGATGCCGATGTCGGCCTGTTTCAGCGCGGGCGCATCGTTAACGCCGTCGCCGGTCATCGCGACAATCTGGCCGTCGGCCTGCAAGGCCTGCACCAGCCGCAGTTTCTGCTCCGGTTCGACGCGGGCGAAAATGTCAGTGTGGCGTATCGCGGCACGCAATTCCGCGTCGCTCATCGCTTGTATTTGCCTGCCGGTCAGCGGCGGCGCGGAATCTTTATCCATCAGGCCGAGTTGCTTGGCAATGGCTGCTGCGGTGTCTTTGTTATCGCCGGTGATCATTTTCACCGCGATGCCTGCGGTGCGGCACGCTTTAATCGCTGACTGCACCTCCGGGCGCGGCGGGTCTATCATGCCTTGCAGCCCGAGGAAAGTCAGGTTGCCGTCGAGATGGGCGTGATTCAGGCGCTCGCCTTCTTTCCACCTGCCCTTGGCCAATGCCAGCACGCGCAGGCCGCGCGCGGACATCGCCAGCGCTTGCGATTCTATGGCTACCCGGTCCAGTGCTGCCGACTGGCCGTTCTGGTCTTGCATGTCGTGCGCGCGTTCGAGGATTTTTTCAAGCGCGCCTTTGACGTAGAGCACGCGCCCGCCATTCGGCATGTCGTGCAGGGTCGCCATGATTTGGTAGCGCGAATCGAAGGGGATTTCGTCGCGGCGCGGAAAGCCCGCGTGCAGCCGGGTGGGGATCAAGCCGCCCTTTTCCGCTGCCACCAGCAGCGCGCCTTCGGTGGGGTCGCCGGCCACAGTGCGCCCGGTTTCACTCGGCGCCAGCAGCGCGTCGTTGCACAGCGCACCCGCCATCAGGCAGCCCAGCAGCGCGCCGCGCGGCGTGACCACTTCAGTGCCGCAGCAAATCTCGCCCTGCGCCGCGTAGCCGCTGCCGCTCACCGCGAAACTCGCGCCGCCGGCGTAAATTTGCTGCACCGTCATCTGGTTTTCGGTGAGCGTGCCGGTCTTATCGGAACAGATCACTGTCGCGCCGCCCAGCGTTTCCACCGCCGGCAGCTTGCGGATGATCGCGTTGCGTTGCGCCATGCGCGATACGCCGATAGCCAGAGTAATCGTGATGGCCGCCGGCAGCCCTTCGGGAATCGCGCCCACCGCCAGCGCTACAGCCGCCATGAACATGTCCACCGCTGACTCACCGCGCGTTAATCCGACGGCGAAAGTGCACGCCGCCAGCCCCAGAATCACGTGCAGCATTACGCCGCTGAAATGCGCCATCTTGCGCGTTAGCGGAGTGGAAAGATCGGGCGCTGCGGCGATCAGGCGCGAGATGCGCCCGGTTTCGGTGCTGTCACCGGTCGCAACGACGATGCCGGCGCCTTGGCCGCCGGTCACCAGCGTGCCGGCATAAGCCATGTTGGCGCGTTCGGCCAGCACCGCCTCCAGTTCGAGCGCCGCCGTCTGCTTATGCACCGGCTGGGATTCGCCGGTTAGCGTCGCCTCGTCTATCATCAGTTCGCGCGCGCGGATGAGGCGCAAATCCGCCGGCGTCTTATCGCCGGGCGTGAGTAACACGATGTCGCCCGGCACCAGCTCGACAGCCGGCAGCACGCTCTTGACGCCGTCGCGTATCACCGTCGCGCTGGTCGCCGCCATGCGCGCCAGCGCGGCAATGGCGTTTTCCGCCTTGGCTTCCTGGATGTAGCCGATGGCCGCATTGACCAGCACCACGCCGAATATCACCCCGGCATCCACCCATTCGCGCAAGGAAGCGGTGACCGTGCTGGACGCAATCAGGATGTAGATCAGCGGCTGGTGGAATTGCAGCAGAAAGCGCAGCCATGCCGGCTTGCCGCGCTTAGGGCTAAGCAGGTTCGCGCCGAAACGCTCGCGCCGCCGCGCCACCTTGGCGGAAACCAAGCCGTGGACGATGTCGGTTTTCAGGCGCGACGCGGCTTCTTCCACTGTGCGGGCGTGCCACGGGCGTTTAGGCGGCTTGGCCATGGTCAAGCCGCTCCAGCAATTTGCGCACCGGCGCAGGCAAAGCCGCGCCCAGCGCATCGGGCAGCGCCAGCCACAGCGCCGAACTTTGGCGCGCCTCATGGCGTTGCCCAAGCGCGTCGGCGACCAGCGGATGCAGGAGCAGGCGGAAATGCGTAAAGGTGTGGCGCACCGGCGGCAGCGCGAGGAATCCTTCCGTCTCGACGCCGAAGCGTGCCAGCGCGGCCTGCGCGGGATCGTCATTGAGGCCGATTTCCGGCAGGCTCCACAGCCCGCCCCAGATGCCGGTCGGCGGGCGTTTTTCGAGCAGTATCTCGCCGTCGCGCAACAGCATGAGCAGCGCGGTTTCCTTCTCCGGCAACGGCGGGCGGGATTTGCGGGTGGGTAGCTCGGCGGTGCGTCCCTCCAAATGGGCGATGCATTCGTCCCGCAGTGGGCACTCGCCGCAACGCGGGCGGTTGCGTCCGCACAAGCTCGCTCCCAAGTCCATCAGCCCTTGGGTGTAGCTTTCGATATGCGTGGTGGGCAATAACTGTTCCGCCAGCGCCCACAGCGCATTCTCGACCGCTTTCCCGCCGGGATGGCCTGCGATGCCGAAGCAGCGCGCCAGCACTCGCTTGACGTTGCCGTCGAGTATCGCCCGGCGGCTACCGAAAGCGAACGCGGCGATGGCGGCTGCGGTGGAACGACCTATCCCCGGCAGCGCCTGGATGGCCGCGAAATCGCGGGGGAGTTCGCCGCCGTGGCGCGCCATTACCAACTGCGCGGCACGGTGCAGATTGCGCGCCCGCGAGTAGTAGCCCAACCCGCTCCACAGCACCAGCACCTCGTCTTCGGTCGCGGCGGCAAGCGCCGCAATGTCGGGGAAACGGGCGGTGAAGCGCAAATAATAGGGAATCACCGTCGCCACCTGGGTCTGCTGCAACATGATTTCCGACAACCACACTGCGTAAGGATCGCGGCTGCCCTGCCAAGGCAGATCGTGGCGGCCATGCCGACATTGCCAGGCAGTCAGGCGGGAGGCGAAGCCGGCCCTGTTTTCGTGCGCATCCGGCTGATTCATGATTTTAAACCTAGGAGTTTGTCGGACTTAAAAATGCTGTAAAAGCAATGCATCCTGTTCAACGAGCGATTCATTAACACACAGAAATTATTTATATGTCATAAAATGTCGTATGTTTAGCTGAATAATTGATGAATTTTTGCATGACTCAATGCCAACATTTTGCATGGAAGCTATAGAATCAATATGTTACAAATTATGTTGGTCAGCACTTAAGTCCGACAAACTCCTAGATTCCTCAGTTGCAAAACGCTTGCGGTGTGCAAGCCCGCACGGCGTAATTTGCGGGGTAAATTGGTTCTCAGAAATTCATGGTGAAAATCACTGATGGAAAACGTTCGGCAATCTTAGCGCTTAGCGCAACTCTTGGCAGCAACCAAATATTAACTAAAGTTTCGAGGTGACTACTCAGGTAGGCTCTAATGCAATAACAAACGACAACAAATTGTCGCTTGTGAAGTTGCGATTTTCAAGTGAAGGTCGCAATTTCTGCTAAGAATTTTTCACGCGAAGGCGCGAAGCCGCGAAGAAGTGGGGGCAAGTAAGAATGGGCGGTCTCATTCCCAACTCGCAAAATAAAGATACGGGTTCGATTCTCTTCGCGCCTTCGCGTCTAAAGCGTGATACAGGTTTACCGAATATTTACTACTAATCTAGGCACGAATTTTCCAACCCGCTGATTTTTAAGCCGTTCGCCCTAAAGTGCTATCGAAGGATGAACGGGTAAAAATCCAAGTCAAATCAAGCCGTTCATGCTTCGACAGGCGGAGCCACGAACGGCTTGATTTGAATCGAAGCGCATCGCGACGAGGTTCCGTATTTATTGCGCTACGTCTTTGACCGAATGCTCTTTAACATCACCTCGAATGCTTTGGCAAAGGCGGTGCTGTCAAGTAGCGGGCTGGCGCGCAACGTTTCTCTCAGGCCGGAGCGGATATTTTCCAGTCGAGTGCGGTCATTGGCGAAAGCGACGGCTTTAGCGAGATAGTCCTCCCTGTCGGTCGCGCCCCATTCAGGTAATCCGGCCTGCTTCAGGAAGGATAGGGTGGTGCGCTGGTAGGGGCTGGCGCCGGCCAACGTAAGCACCGGCACGCCCATCCACAGGCAATCCAGCGCGCGCGGCCCTAGCGGGAAGGGAAAACTGTCCAGCGCCATGTCCAGCGTGGAAAGGGTTTTCCAATAGGCGTCGGGGGCCAGGCGCGGCAGAATGTCCAGCCGCTCCGGCTCGATGTCGCGCAACAGGAAAAGTTTTTTCAACCGTTCGCGGCTGGCTTCATCCGCAACAGCAGTATGCGTCAGAAGAGTCAGGCGGGCGGCGGGCGTCTGCCGCAGAATTTCCGCCCAAACATCCAGCAGCGGTGCAGATAGGCAGCCCAGGTGGGATGGTGCGCCTAATGTGATCCATTCCGCCGTCCCGGCGGGCAAGGGCGACGGCAAGGGTGCGCCCGGCGGCGGCTCATAGCCGGCCAGCACCGGCAGGCGGATGGGACGTTCAGAGGCCGGAACGGGACTGTCTTCAGGGTGCAGCACGGCGTCGGTCAGGCAAAAATCCATCTCGGGCAGGCCGGTCGTCGAAAAATCGCCCAGCCAGGTGACTTGCACGGGCGCCACTTTTTGGGCGCACACGGTTAGGCGGTTGCCCAGGTTGTGCCCCACGGTGTCGATGAGAATTTCAATGTCATCCTCGCGGATACGATCCGTCAGTTCTTCCCGGCTCAAAGGAGAAACGGCGCGCCAATGCGCAACGCTTTCCTTGATCTGCACGGCGTGGCTGCCTGTCCTGCCGCTGGCGTGATAGACGTGGACATCGATACGCGCTTTATCCAGGCGGGAAAAAAGCGCCAGCAGGCAGTTGGCGGTCAGAGCTTCCTCCACGTCCCCCAGCATGAATCCCACCCGCAAGGGGGCATGACGCTTCCGTTTGCGGGTTGCGGGCGGGGCAGTCTCGCGCTTGTCGTCCTTCATGCCGTGTTGCGCCACCCAGCGCGCCATCTCCGCTTCGCGCTCCCCGACGGAAAGCGTCGGGTCGAGGTGCATGGCATGGATCAGCAGGGAATGTATTTCGTGCGCACCCGGCATCATTTCCACAGCGCGCCGCAGGGTCTGGATGCACAGGGTGATTTCCCCGGCCTCCAGCAAGGTCTTACCCAGGCCAACGGTGAGGGTGGGCAAACGCTGTTCCAGCATCAGCCCTTGCTGGAACATGCCCCGCGCCTCGGAGAAATTTCCCTGTGCCAGCATGACATTGCCCATCGCGCCGATGCACAGGGCGGGATGCACATTCTTTTTGCCCAGCAGTTCACGGTAACAGGCCAGCGCTCCCTCGTAATCCTCGCGCGCCAGCAACAGCTCGCCCATATTGAGTTGCACGTCCGCCGCTTCCGGCTCCAGTTTCAGTATTTTCAGGTTGACCTCGCGCGCGTCTTCCAGGCGCCCTTGGTAAGCCAGGCCGGCGGCCTGCGCACGCAGGATGGAAGCATCCATGGGCGACTGTTCCAACGCTTTGTCCACTTCGGATTGCGCCTCGGTATAGCGTCCTACGCGGTACAACGCGATGATCAGGTTGGTGCGCGCCTGTTTTAGTTCGGGGTTCCATACCAGAGCCTGGCGAAAATGGGAAATTGATTGCTCGGTCTTGCCGTTTTTCAGCAGGATATGGCCAAAATTGTTGTGTGCTTCCGGGTAGTAGGGACGGAACAGCAATGCGCGCTTCAGGCTTTCCTGCGCCTCGTCCTGTTTGCCTTCGCCTTCGAGCAGGAGGGCGATATTGTAATGCGCCTCCGCCAGGCTGGGCTGGAGCACCAGTGCATGGCGGTAAGCCTTCATGGCTTCGTCGATTCTGCCCGCCAGACGATGCAGATTGCCCAGGTTGGAAAAGGGCGGGGCGAATTTGGGATCGGCAACGGTCGCGCGCTCAAAAAATTCGGCGGCGCGCTCGTATTCCTGCTGTTGGGCATGGGCAATCCCCAGGCCATGCAGCGCCAATGGGTTTTTAGGCTCCGCGGCAACCGCTGTTTCCAGCGCCTGAAAGGCAGCTTTGACGACCTCCGGGTCGGGATTTTGTAGTGCCGGTATCACCGCCATCAGATTGATTGCGACGCCTTCGGGGAGGGGCGTGACTTCGGGATTTGCCGCGCTTGCGGAATTCACTGTGCCGGGCGGCGTTGAATCCGTGACGGATGGGGATATGTCGGGTTCGTTTGTGGACATGGGATGCCTATTTCTATCGTGTATGGGGGTGAAGCTACCATGGGTCAAGCAAAGTTTTTGCACCTAAGCCGGATCAGCCGGAAGCACAAAACATTTACCGCACCGGTGCTTGGCCTACAATACATTCTTCGCAAGCAATGTAAAGGCTTGGCCGATATGTTACCAAGGTAAATTTGTTCTCAGCACGGAAAAAACCGATTCACCGCAGAGGACGCGGAGGACGCAGAGGAAAACCCTCATGCTCTTCCTCTGCGTCCTCCGCGTCCTCTGCGGTGCAAAAGGTTTTGTCTTTATGGATTGCCGTCATGACGTCATGAGTTGAGCAGCGTTGCGCAACGTTTTCCATCATTGATTTTCATCATGAATTTCTGAGAACAAATTTACCCTGGATATGTTACTAATATTGTGGCATATTTTCCATCGTCGACTATCTGCGGACACGCTATGCCTTGCCTGCTGCTTCCGCTCGGCTCTTGGAAGTCTACCCCCAAGCAGGGTTCAAACGGAAGTGTGCAGGGTAAATCGTCCACACGCATGAAAATCACTACGTTTTGCGCCAATATACCGAAACGCGGTCGATTTGCTTGAGTTTTTCCACTATGCCGTGACGTTTCCGAAATTCATCGACGGCCTCCTGGCATTGGGGAAGCGCATAATAGTCGTCCACAATCGCGTAACCGCCCTTCGATAGTTTTGCATACAGATTTTCCAACGCGTCCATGGTGGATTCGTACAGGTCGCCATCCAGTCGCAGCAGCGCCAGTTTTTCGATCGGAGCCGTGGGCAGCGTGTCGCGGAACCAGCCCTTGAGAAAATGCACCTGATCGTCCAGCAAGTCGTAACGCTCGAAAAGCGCCTGCACCTCCTCCATGCTCACGCTCAGGTAGGGAAAAACCGTCTTGCTGAAATCCAGAGCCAAATCTTTTTCATGGCTCGACGCGGGCACCCCCTCGAAGGAATCCGCCACCCATACCTTGCGGTTGCGTATCTTGTGGGCAGCGAGAAAACCGCGCATGAATATCGTGGCGCCGCCTTTCCACACCCCGGTTTCGATCAGGTCGCCGGGAATATCGTCGCGATTGATGCGATCCAGGCAGCGGTGGATGTTGTCGATGCGCGCGCGACCTATCATAGTGTGGGCGGTGAAGACAAAATTCCGGAAGGCGGGCGACTCGGTCAAATCCGATTTACATGCAAATGGTATCCAGCCGCCGTCCTTGCGCCCATCTTCCAGGGTGGAATAAATATCGTTATTCCTGATGTCGAGAAAATCCCGGATGAGTTGATTCAGGGTGGTTGGCTGCCTGCCGAGAATTTTCTCCATGAAGAAAACGATGCGCGCCTCATTCTCCAGATACAGTTCGTCCAGCAGGCTTTTTTTCAGCAGCGATAAATAGCGCTCGGCGACCGACAGATTGCCGATGCGCTCCACCCGGTTTTTTTTCGTCATGCGGTTCCTCTAAAATCCTTGTTGGATGCGGCATGGTTATGGAGAAACGGTTTTGCGTCAAGAGGGGGTGGGGGGATTAAGCAAGGTAAATTTGTTCTCGCCCAGAATAAAGATATTCACCGCAGAGACGCAGAGACGCAGAGATTTTGTAGAGTAATGGCACGGTTCACCCTCCGTTGTATTTCTCCGCGTCTCTGCGTCTCTGCGGTAAATGTTTTTGGTTCCGGCTCGTCCGGTTTAGGATGAATGTTTTCCATCATTGATTTTCATCATGAATTTCTGAGAACAAATTTACCCTGTATCCCTGTATCCGGGCTAGGGGACGATTTTCGCACTGGATATTCTGGCAGCGAGAATTGCCTGTATTTGGGCGAATTGCCCTTGCTGCAAAGCTGCCAGACTAAGGCGCTGAGCATGGGCTAAAGCATTATTCGCTTCTTGATCGTTGTTGGTGAGAACATTATAGTAAGCGTACAACAACCAAACATCGGGAGAGCGCGAGGCGATTTGTCGAAGTTGGGCAAACCGCTTTTCCATCTCCTCCTTCTTTTCCACATAACGGCCACTGTTTACGAGGTAGGCAGCTTCGGTGAAGAGCAGCGCCGTACTGGGGGCGGAACGCCCGATTTCAAAAGCTGCATCATATTCTTCCGGTGGAACGGGGATGCGTCCGCCGGTTTTTTCCGCCCATAGATAGAGATAAATAGCGAGGTTGGTGCGGTAGGAAAAATTCCACGGACTGAGCCTGTAGGCTTCCACGCATTGCCGATAGGCATATTCCGGATTGGCGGAGGTGAATGCTTGGGAATAGTGCGTTTCGGCTTTGTAGAAAAGGGCGGTGAAATATCCGGTTATGCAGACCATGATCGCTGTGCCGGCCAATAAAACCAGGCGGTAAACGCGGGTCAGCTCATGGTCGAACAAAAACGATCCTTGCGCGCGGCGGGCGATGAAGGCCAGCCCGATAGTCGTCAGTAGTAATGTTGCGGGGTTTTGCAAGGGGAACTCCACGGCTGCGCAGACCATCGCCACAACGATGGCGATCAACCCGATCCAAGCCGGCGGGTCCGGCTTGTTTGCGCGCACCCCGCGCAACATCCACCACCCGAAAAGCAAGACGACAATCAGGCCTATCAGCCCAAAGTCAGCGAGAAATTGCAGATATTCGTTATGGGTCGCCTCAAGCACCTCCCACACATTGGTTTGCGGCTTGTAAGTCGCGCCAAGCCAGGAAAAGTAATTTTCCCGGTAAAGGTGCCACAGACTAAGAAAACTTCCGACGCCGTGCCCAAAGAGAGGGGCGTCCAACCACATGTACGTCGTGTTGATAACAAATTCCAGGCGGGGATAAATGGAATCCCGAAATCCGTGGGCGCCCTCCCAACGGGTATAAACCAGCATCGACATAATGATAATGGAGGCCATCCAGGTGAGAATGACCGACCATTTCGCCCGTTTCCAGAACAGGACGGTCACCGCCAGGAGCGCGACGATGGGGATCACCGCAAATTCAATTTTACTGATGTTGTGAAATAACAGATAGTAAACATCCGCCGCCACCAAAATCACCGCCAACCAGCGAATCGCAAGGTTACGGTAGATAAAGGCCAGTCCGCCGGCGAAAGGCGCGGCCATCAGGCAATATTCCGTAATAAGGTTTGTATTGCCGAAGCTGCCCATATAACTCACCTCAAGAGGGATATACAGAAGCACAAACGCCAGCGACACGGCAATGGCGATGCTGATGATGTGGAATAATTGATCGCCGTCGGTTTTTTTCAGGCACAAAAAAATTGACGTGCATAAAAAAAATTTAAAAATGAACGCCATGCCGCTCAGCGGATCCGGCGACCAGAGCAGTGAAAGCACCGAGTAGGCGAGCAAGGCCAACACGGCCAAGTCGATGCGATCAAACCTGACTTGTCTACCTGAAAATGCGCCGCTCGCCAGCCGAAGCAGGCTCAATGCGCCCAGAGCGGCGACCCATATCCATTTGAAATCGTTCGGGTTGGTGTGGCCGGAAGCGAATGAAACCAACGCCCCCAACACGAGCAAGCCAAATATCAGATTGAATGCCGCCTGGTTTCCTTGATTTCGATTCAATTCCATTTATGAGGTCTGCGCAAGGTTGATGAATGTTGCTTTGTGTGGGGGATGCCGAGGGTCAGCCGGTTTTCCAACACCGGTTATGCCTTCTCGCGGGAGGAAAAAGACAAAACCTTTTTCACCGCAGAGGACGCGGAGGACGCAGAGGAAACCCCTCATGCTTTTCCTCTGCGTCCTCCGCGTCCTCTGCGGTGAATCGGTTTTTTCCGTGCCGAGAACAAATTT
>JBAYVP010000142.1:0-11915 GCA_041674485.1 Sulfuricellaceae bacterium | reverse complement strand
TTCCGGGTGCAGGGCAAGGCGCAACGACGAAGAATGGTTGTTCCATTCTGAGGAGTTGCAACGCCGCCATGCGCCCGGAAAACCGTGCAATCCAGCCCGTAGCGCTCTCACCAAATGGGTGAATGTAAAATATATAACAAAGTTGTTTAGAACCACTGCGTTACACATCTTGGCAAGCGGTCAACGGAGGTTTCTAGGATAATGCGGCGCGCATTGCCGCGTGGTGTCCAAACAACAACCACAACTCGTTCGTCAATCAGCCCGAATGTAACGTTGCGCGGCTCGCCGTATTCAAATCGGGAGTCTGGTTGATCAAGCGCAGGCCCGGCAAACACCTCGGCTGCCCGCGCAAAATCCAGGCCTCGTTCCGCCAAGGTTTTGTTTCGCTTGTCGATGTCGAATTCGATCTGCACACCGCTTATCGTAGTTACAATGTGCCGGTGCGTCAAGGCGATCAACGATGAGCGCAGAGCATGGAAACAATCAAATGGCGACTCAAACCGCCACCACCACCAGCCTTTTGCCGATAGCTTTCCAATTTTTCACTTCCCCATCCAACGCGGTTTGCGTCAGCGTATTGTGCGCCAGCCAGTCCCTGTCCAGCGTCAACTGGAAATCGTTGCCGAGCGCCTGCAAGTGCAATTCCCGCGGCAGGCCGAGTTCCATGCGGCTCCGGTGGAACAGCACCGCCAGGCGCAAGCAGAGGATTTGCGCCCAGCCCTGCGGGGGCACGGCATGATTCAGCATCTTGCCCAGCGCGCCGCGTTGCGCCAGCACCAGCAGCGCGAGTTGCGCCTGTTCTTTCCGGGAAAATCCGGGCATGTCGGCATTGTCGAGGATGTAGGCGGAATGCTTGTGGTAGCCGCCGTGGGAGATGCTCAGGCCGATTTCGTGCAGCTTCGCCGCCCAGGCGAAATGTTGGAGCGCAGTTTCCAGGTCGAGCGGCAGGGTGTCGGCCAATTGGCGCAGCAATTCTATCCCCAGCGTTTCCACCCGACCGGCCTGCACCGGATCGACATGGTAGCGCCGCATGAACTGGCGCGCCGTGGTTTCACGCATGTCGTGGCGGTGGAAGCGCCCCAGCATATCGTACAGCACGCCTTCGCGCAGCGCGCCTTCCGCAATGGTCATTTGTTCGATGCCCAGTTCGGCGAATGCCGCCGCCATGATCGCAAAACCGCCGGGCAGGACGGGGATGCGATCCGAGCGCAGGCCGGCAAGCGGCGAACGGCTGCAATCGCCGGCCTTGACGAGGGCGGCGCGCAGCTTGTCCAGCCCGGCGCGGGTGATGCCGCCGTCGGACCAACCATTTGCCGCGAGGATTTCCGCCAGCGCGCGAGCGCTGCCGGAGGAGCCTATCGCCTGTTGCCAGCACCCGGCCTTGAAGCTCCTGGTAATCAACTGGATTTCGCTGCGCCCGGTCAATTCCGCATGCAGCATGGCGCTCTTAGTGATCTTGCACTCCGGGAAAAAACGCTGGCTGTAGCTGACGCAGCCCATGTACAGGCTTTCCATGGCCTGCGGTTTGTAGCCGGCGCCGATGACGAATTCGGTGGAGCCGCCGCCGATGTCGATCACCAGGCGCTTCTCGCTCGACGGCGGGAGGCTGTGCGCTGCGCCGATGTATATCAGCCGCGCTTCTTCGCGCCCGGCGATGATTTCTATCGGGAAACCGAGCGCGCTTTCGGCCTCCGCGAGAAATTCCGGCGCGTTTTTCGCCACCCGGAAGGTGTTGGTCGCCACCACCCGCACCGCCTCGTTCGGCAAGCCGCGCAGCCGTTCGCCGAAGCGCTTCAGGCTGGCAATCGCGCGCGCGCGGGTTTCCTGGTCGAGCACTTTGTCCTCGCTTAAACCCGCCGCTAGGCGCACCGTGTCCTTGAGGGCGTCAAGCGGGTAAAGCTGGTCTTCCACCACCCGCGCCACTTGCAGCCTGAAACTGTTGGAACCCAGATCGACCGCGGCGACCGTCGAATGTGCGCGCATATGGGTTACTACTTCTTATCCTGAACCTGGCGCGCCATCTCTTCGGCGGAAACATGGCGCACGTCCTTGCCCTTCACCATGTAGATGACGTATTCGGCGATATTTTTCGCATGGTCGCCGATGCGCTCTATCGCCTTGGCGACGAACATCACGTCAAGCGACGACGAAATGGTGCGCGGGTCTTCCATCATGAAGGTGATGAGTTGACGGAAAACCGCCTTGAATTCGTCGTTCACTTTGTCGTCGGCGCGGCTGATTTCCACCGCCGTCGCCGCGTCAAGGCGGGCGAAAGCGTCCAACGCCTTGCGCAACATTTCCAGCACCAGCTCGCTCATTTGCTCGATTTCGCGGAAACGCGGGCGGGATAAGCCGGTGCCGTAAATTCGCTTGGAAAGGCGGGCGATCTTGCCTGCCTTGTCGCCGATGCGTTCCAGATCGGAAATGGTCTTGATCACCGTCATCACCAGCCGCAAATCGCTGGCGGTCGGCTGGCGACGCGCGATAATATGGGTGCATTGCTCGTCTATGCTGACATCCAGCGCATTGACTTTGTGGTCGTCCTCTATCACCCGGTTGGCGATTTCCTCGTCGCCGGTGGTCAGCGCTTCGATTGCCTTAACGATCTGTTCCTCGACCATGCCGCCCATTTGCAGCACCAGCGAGCGGACGCTTTCCAACTCGGCGTCGAACTGCTTGTAAATATGATCACCCGCCATTTTCATGCTCTCCATTCAAAACCCTAGTTTAGGGTCGATTATCCTAGATTCCACAAATCGCCCGCTCATCGAGAAAATGTAGGGTGGATAAGCGAAGCGCATCCACCTTAGTCTGCGCTGGCTTGGTGGATGCGCTTCGCTTATCCACTCTACGGCTCTTCAATGATCACCCGAAATTCATGAATATTGGGCTTCATTGATTTTCATCATGAATTTCCGGGAATATGCTTTGTTTAACGTGATGTATCCAATTGACTTAGTGGCCCCATCACCATTGCGATGTCCCGTCCAATTCGGGGAACCATGGATTTTATTTCGGCAATGTGACAATGATATGGCAATCATTTAACCTAGAAGCCTCCGTTGAACGGGTTGGAGTGTGCGGTTTTCCGGGTGCAGGGCAAGGCGCAACGACGCGCAATGGTCGTTCCATTGCAAGGAGTTGCAACGCAGCCATGCGCCCGGAAAACCGCACAATCCAGCCCGTAGCGCTTTCACCAAACAGGTGAACGCAAAATATGTGGCAAAGTTGTTTAGAACCATTATGTTATACATATTGGCAAGCGGTCAACGGAGGTTTCTAGGTTCAGCGGTCAGCGTCCTGACGCCTTCAGCCGCGCCAAGCAACAGCACATCGGCGGCGCGCGCCGCAAACAGGCCGTTGGTCACCACCCCGACGATCTGGTTGATGCGGCTCTCCATCTCCACCGGGTTCATGATCTTCATCCCATGCACATCCAGGATCACGTTGCCGTTATCCGTGGTAAAGCCCTGGCGCAGCACCGGCTGGCCGCCGAGCGCCGTCAACTGGCGCGCAACGAAGCTGCGCGCCATCGGGATCACCTCCACCGGCAGCGGAAATTTGCCCAGCATATCCACCAGCTTGGAAGCATCGGCGATGCACACGAATTTCCTGCTGCACGCCGCGACGATCTTCTCCCGCGTTAGCGCCCCGCCGCCGCCCTTTATCATATGCATATGCGCGGTGATCTCGTCGGCGCCGTCCACATAGACCTCCAGCGCGCCCACGCTGTTGAGGTCCAGCACCTCAATCCCGTGGCTGCGCAAACGCTGCGCGGTGGCTTCGGAACTGGCCACCGCACCGTCGATCCGATGCTTGATCCCGGCCAACTCGTCAATGAAAAAATTGGCGGTGGAACCGGTGCCCACGCCGATAATGCCGGACGGCACATGCTCAATCGCGGCACGCGCCACGGCCTGTTTCAATTCGTCTTGCGTCATGGGGTTTCCTATTCAGTGAGGAGTGAGGAGTTAGGAGTGAGGAGTTAGGAGTGAGGCGTTTAGGAGAGAGGGGGACCTTACAAGTGTAGGTTTTTGATAAAAATTCATTATAATTATAGCGTTACAAAACAATGATTATTTTTTGCCGAGCACAAAACGCCACGCAACAGGCTGATGTTAAAGAAAATATTTTTTGCGCGTTAAAGCCGAGCGAAAAACCTACACTTGTAAGGAGAGGGGGACTCCTCACTCCTAACTCCTCACTCCTCACAAAAAATAGCTCCTCACCCACGAACCGTCGATTATTGCAGGTATTGACCAATTACGGAATGGCGCGCTTCGGATTCGGTGCAATTCCTGCTAACCTTCGACGTCATTTGTTTAGATAACCGAACCAACATGCCTAAAGACTACCTGGAAAAAATCCTCACCGCCCGCGTCTACGACGTAGCCATCGAAACCCCGCTGGAAACCGCGCCCAATCTGTCGCGGCGCATCAACAACACCGTCTTGCTGAAGCGCGAGGACATGCAGCCGGTGTTCTCCTTCAAGCTGCGCGGCGCGTACAACAAAATGGTGCAACTGCCCAAGGCGACGCTCAAGCGCGGCGTGATCACCGCCTCCGCCGGCAATCATGCCCAAGGTGTTGCGATGTCGGCGCAGAAACTGGAATGCGAGGCGATTATCGTCATGCCCGCCACCACCCCGCAGATCAAGGTGGACGCGGTGGCGGCGCGCGGCGCGACGGTGGTGTTGCATGGGGATTCATATAGCGACGCCTATCTTCACGCCGCCGAACTGGCAAAGGAGAAAAAACTTACCTTCGTCCACCCCTACGACGACCCCTTTGTCATCGCCGGCCAAGGCACCATAGGCATGGAAATCCTGCGCCAGTATAGCGACCCCATCCACGCCATCTTCATCCCGGTGGGCGGCGGCGGCCTGATTGCCGGCATCGCCGCCTACGTCAAGCGCCTGCGCCCGGAAACCCGGATCATCGGCGTCGAACCCAAAGACGCCGACGCAATGTACCAATCGCTGAAACAGGACAAACGCGTATGCCTCGCGCAGGTCGGCATCTTCGCCGACGGCGTGGCGGTCAAACAAGTGGGCGAGGAAACCTTCCGCCTGTGCCGCAAACTGGTGGACGAAATCGTGCTGGTGGACACCGACGCCATCTGCGCCGCGATCAAGGACATGTTCGAAGACACCCGCTCCATCCTCGAACCCGCCGGCGCGCTGGGCGTCGCCGGAGCGAAACTGTATGCCGCGCGCGAAAAACTCAAGGGCAAAACACTGGTTGCCATCGCCTCCGGCGCCAACATGAACTTCGACCGCCTGCGCTTCGTCGCCGAGCGCTCCGAACTGGGCGAGCAGCGCGAAGCGATACTGGCCGTCACCATCCCCGAAAAACCCGGCAGCTTCAAAGCCTTCTGCGCCCTGCTGGGCAAGCGCAGCATCACCGAATTTAACTACCGCTTTTCCGATCCCTCCAAGGCGCACGTCTTCGTCGGCATCCAGGTGCAAAACCGCGCCGAAATCGAAAAACTCCTGGCGGCGCTGGAACGCAAAGGCTTGCAGCCGCTCAACATGAGCGACAACGAAATGGCCAAACTACATGTGCGCCACATGGTCGGCGGCCATGCCCCGCAAGTCGAAAACGAAGTGCTGTACCGCTTCGAATTCCCGGAACGCCCCGGCGCGCTGATGAAATTCCTCGACAGCATGAGCCAAAGCTTAAACATCAGCCTGTTCCACTACCGCAACCACGGCGCCGACCATGGCCGCGTACTGATAGGCGTACAAGTCCCGCCGCAGGATCAGCCCGATTTTACCGCGTTCCTTGACAAGCTTGGGTATCCGTATTGGGATGAAAGCGGGAATCCGGCGTATAAGTTGTTTTTGGAGTGATGTTCGGGGTTGTAGAGCGTGTTTGTAAAACAGCCGGATTAAATTTCAGGTATTATGTGAGACGCACGTATTTTTTTCAATTTTTCATGATTTCGCTGCTACAATTCTTCGACCGCAATGGACAAATCGACAAAATCAAACCAACCGCGCGGCACTGTTTCGTGGGCGCAAGCCGTTCGGGATATGGTCATTGCGTCGATTAATCGAAGATACAAAGCAAATCCGCTGGCGTCGAATTTATACCAAGAAACGTCACCACCTACCTTATTTTTAATCCGTTCACCCTTCGACAGGCTCAGGGCGAACGGATTAAAAATAAGGTAGGGAATGGCGACGCAGCCTCAGCATACATGCCCGGACAGGGTCAAATTTCCCCGTTCGTGGTGAGCCTGTCGAACCATGAATGGGGAAATTTGACCCTGTCCGTAAATTGAGTGACAAAAAATGAGTACATTTATATTGATATTGGCTTTCCTGGCAATTTTTCATTTTGTCTATGAAGGCATAGTAGCGCCATCAATCCGAATGCACCTTAGAAACCGACTGTTTTCCCTGAGAGACGAGTTGCGATCATTAAAAGTCGAAGGTATCGACAAACAAGACGAACACGCGTTCTGGTTGGTGCATGAAGGAATTAACCATCTCCTCAACCGCTTACCCAACCTTACGGCTGAGAGACGGGTTCAGCTTGAAGTGGAGTATGAAATAAACAAGGAATTGCAGACTTGCGTCAAGGAAAGAATGGCTGTCATCATGAACTGTAACAACAAAGCCATCAAAGACGTATTCACTCGCACCGGCAGTGTAATCGAAATCGCCTTCTTAACCAATATGGGAGGCTGGTTTATTTACATACTGCCAATCGCATTTGTTTTCTCTTCCATTTCAAAACTTTCCTCTTTGGCGTCGGAGTTAATTGCAACACCCGCGCGCGACACGAACCGGCTTCTTCCTCAAATTTAGTCTCCGCGTGGGCACAAAAAACGTGCCCACCCTACCCGACTATATTTATGCACCAACCCGATAAAATTTTAGGTATTTTATTGGGGTGATTAATCATTATCTTGTAATGCAATTCACATCCATGGATCGATTTCAAGAAAAACAAACGCAGATATTTGTATCGTTACTTAATGATCCTAGACTTACGTTGTCTGCACAAAGGCAAATCCAGATTTTTTTAGATATTCTTAATCAAGAACCTGGAATTGGCTTTGACACAACATCGGCTCTTTTATATGGCTTCTTAAAAAATAATGAGTTCACACGACAGGATATTTGCCCATTATTCTCTAGGCAATTAAAAGAAGCAGAAAACATATCTCGTTATGAGGCAACGCGCAATACGGCGCACGAAGATATATTGCTTAAAAGAGTATCCCGGTTGCCCTTGGCCAAATTATTAGGACCTAAACTAGACTTGGCTGATTTGGCTATATCATTTTTAACTTATGCATCTGATGAGCCATATTTCGCGTATTCATACGAGCGTAATAAAAAACTATACGAATACTTAGACATACCCCAGCACTATTATCTAAATGTATACAATTTACGAAATGATTTATCTAGCATTGGTATGTCAATTGATGACTTTATTATCAATCTATCGCGACTAAGAACAAGCCTTTATATTCCAGAATACAGATTCATAACCATTGAGTATAGACGGCTTGTAGAAACTATCTTGCCAAATTTGCCAGAAGCTTTATTTTGCTTAAATGGGGAGGAGCTTGAGCATCTTATGATGGAACTATTTGATCGCGCCGGCTATGGCGTTGCAAAAATAGGGAGGTGTACCTATGAGAAAGACGGTGGTGTAGATATAATTGCGTATCGTAAAGATTCATTCGCTGGAGAACTACGCCTCGCCGTGCAATGTAAAGCCACAAAAAACAGGATTGAAACTAGGGTAATAAGGGAATTCAATACGTCATTACAGGACTTCAAATCACACAAAGGCGTATTTGTCACCACTTCTGACTTTACATCCGATGCTAACGTAGCAGTAAAGAAATGTGCTTATCCTATAGAGCTAATGGATTATGTAAAATTAACCAATAGAATTCGGGGAACTGTTATAAAAAACTAACGCGATAGTGCCATCACAACTCGCAGAATGCGCTGAGGCACGAAGCGCATCGTTCGCGATTGATGCGCCTCCTTCGTCGGCACATCCTACATTTGGGTCGCCGATAGGCGAAATGGTAGTGTGCCACTGTTCTTGCGCTCTGTTGGGTGCTCCCGGATTCCATGTGCGCCATCCGTACCGCGCAAGGCATAAACAAAGCTGGATTTTCCCAGTTATTCAGCAGGCTGTGCTATTTTTTCAAAAATGACCACGATCGCTTTCGACACGCACAAATGCGTCAAAGACTTGCAATCCGCCGGCATCCCGCAGGAGCAAGCGGAGACGTTTGTTCGCGCCCAACAGGATATCCTGTCGCAGGCTCTGGATTCAACACGGGCTACACGCGGCGATTTGCAGATGCTGGAAAAAGCGTTGCACACTGATATGGAGCGCCTGTACCACAAGTTGATTGAGCATGATGGCGAGTTTAAAACCATCAAATGGATGCTTGGAATTATCGTCGGCGGCATCGTTATGTTGGTTCTTAAAGCGTTCTTCCACCTGATATACCTCTCAGCGCTTCTTCCCGCCCTTAACGCCCCGTCCCAAACGCTCGATTGCAAGGCGCTTGGCTTCTTCGGCTGATCTTCTTTGCATGATCCTCTCCATTTCCGCCATACGGTGCTCCAGCGCGGCGATATCTTCGGCTTCGCGTTGGACGCGCGCCTTTTCGGCGGCTTCCAGCCGGGCAATTTCCCGTTCGGCGATTATCGGCGTCGTGTGCATGGGCAGCCCTGCCAGGATGAGATATTTGTCGATGCGCCCCCAAACGACTTCCCGGGCAAACTCGCTGATCAGCGGCAAATTGAGTGCGCCATAGAGGGGGATCCATTGTTCTTCCTCGCCCACCCTGCGGCGCACCGATAAACGCGGGTTGAACTGATACCAGCCTTGGGAGACGCGCATGAACAGGGCGCGGTTGTAGGCGTAATCGCGTTCCACTTCGTTGCGCGACAACACGCTGGACAGATGCTGGCGCTTATTGCGTTCCGGGCGCACTACATTGGTCGGCAGATGCTGCCAGGCTTCGATAATCGCCTGGGTCTCGAATGCGCCAAAGGGGCGCCGCTGCATATGGGTGAAGCGCGATTTGAACAGCGTCCAGAGGGTCTGGAACAGGAAGTATTCGGAGAGATGCCGGTCTATGCGCACCAGGCGCTCGCCGGTGTTGACATCGATGCTGGGCGGGGCGAGCCGCTCAAAGAGCGCGGCAAACGGACCGGCGGCGAATTTCGGATCGTTAAAAGCCGCGCGCATCGCCCAGTGCAGCGCGTTGTAACCGTACTGGTCCACGGCTTCGCGGTCCGCGCCGCGTTCCAGCAGCGCTTCCACCAGGGGCAGGTTGCCGGCGGCTGCGGCAGCCATCAGCGATGTCTGGTTCATCGGCAGCCGGTGTTCGATCCCATGCCGCTCGCAGAGCCGCAGAATGTCCTTGAAATTGTGTGAAAAATACGCCGTATAGCTTTTTCGTCCCAGTGTGGTGCGCTGTTTTTCGAATGACTGCCCCATATCGAACTTGGCTTCCAGCGTGAGGTATAGAGCCAGTTGCGGTTCGTCGTGGCAGGTGGCGTATTCGAAAAGCTGTTGTTTCTGTTTGCTGCCGGGCGCTTGTTCGCGGAACACCTTGACCAGCGTCTCGCGCACTTTAGTCTCGTCGAATACCGGCCAGGGCGGTGGCGCTTGTTTGAGGATGTCGCGGCGGATGGCTTCGGCCTGCTCCTGTTTGCCCTGGAGTTCGAGTTTGCGCGCTTCTTTTTGCCAGTCTTCCAGGCTGGATTGCTTGGCTTCCACTTTCATTTGCTCGCCGATGGCGAGATCGAGCAGGCCGAAGAGCGGGTGGCCGGTGTCGGATTCAATGATGAACAGGTTCTTGACCGCCCGCGTCAGCGCTACATAGAGCGCGTTGACGAAGAATTTGTAGACTTCCAGCGACTTGTCGCTCTTGTCTCTGGCGCGGCGGTAATCCAGCGTGTCCGCAGCGAGATCGGTCGGGTCCACGCCTTCGACGATCTCGGCGAATTCGGCGCGGTGATCGGAAACAAAGCGGTAGAGGACGATGTTCTCGTATTCCAGCCCCTTGGCCTCGTGTATCGAGAACAGCAGCGGGGTGGAAAAATATTTGCGCGCTTCCGCTTTATCCTCGTCGCGCATCACCAGCACGGCGAACTGGGTGGATTGCCGGATATTTTTATCCAGCTCGCGTTTCACCGCGTCCTTGTCCGCCAGCAGCGCCACCTGGCCGGTTTCCCCGCCCACCGCCTGCACCAGGAAATTGCTCTCCCGGTCGATGGAGCCGAAGCGCCGCTGCTTGATTTTGAGCAACAGATTGGCAGTGCGCGTGGCTTCCAGGCCGTTGCGGAAATTCGCGCTGAGCACGCGCAGCTCCTGCCTGTCGGCGAGTTTCGGATCGTGCCAGAACAGGCTTTTCACCTGCCCCCAGGAGAAAAAATTGGGATGGACAATCTGGTTGGAATCCCCGCACAGCAGAAAATTGCCGGCTTTCTTCAGTGTCTTGAGCACCAGGGACAACTGGGCGATAGTCAGGTCCTGCACCTCATCGACCACCACAAAATCGTAGCGCGGCGCGGCCAACACCAACCACTCCTGGGCAACCAGATTGAGGTCGTAGAGCTTGGCGTCATGCAGCCACGCCTGGTATTTTTCGAACAAATCGTAGAGCTGGTCGCGGCGCTCAAGCGCGAAAATAGACTGGCGCACGCCCAGCGCCCGATAGTCTTCCCGGCTCAGGATGCCGCCGGCGCCGGCGGCGATCACGCCGCGTATTTCCTCGAACGCCTGGTGGCTGTCGATGTCCTTGAAAGCCTGGCGCATGCGCTGAAACCAGCCGGAAAAATCGCGCCAGGTGGCTTCGCGCCCAGCCGGCACGCGGATGGATTCGACAAATTCGCGATAGGAGAGGAACACCGCTTCCTGCCCGCTGTGCTCGAAACCGTTGGCGTAATAAAGATCGCGCGCGCTGGCCGCCAGAAAGGCGGAATGGGTGACGTAGAGCACCTCGCCTTCGGCATGTTTAAGCTTTTCCAGGGTCAGCGCAGTCTTGCCGCTGCCGGCGCTGCCGACGACAATCAACGGCGGCGGCTGGCGATAAATGGCTTCCTGCGTATCGTCAAAGGAAATCGGTTTGTCGAGCAAGTGGATCGCAGTATGTTCCGGGTGCAGATAGCGCACGGCCTGCGCCTCCTGGACGGCCTCAACGATGTCGATATCGGGTATCTTCGTTTCGTCGATCAGCGCGCCACGCAGAAAACGCGACTTGTCGTAGTCGTGGTTCGCAATCACCTCCAGCATCAAGGCGCAGACCTCATCATTATGGCGCACCAGCGAAAACAACAGCCGGTCGGCATCGTCGAGTTTCGCCCGGTAAAACTTGCCATGGGTCAGGCTGGTGAGCTTCTTGACCTGCGCCGCACGGAAATCGTCGTGGCGTATCGCGTCGCAGACTTTGCGGTAGGTCGCCTTGACGCGGGCAATGTCGAGGCCGATGTATTCCAGGATTTTCATGCTATCTCTAGTTAAGTTGAATTTTCAGGTCAATGCCGCGGAAGTGCTTATGGGCATGTGGATTGAGCAGAGCAGTGTATTCTACAACCAAATAGGACAAAATCTTTTTCACCGCAGAGAACGCTAACTGAAGTTTCACGCTTTTGGCACGACCGGTATATAAGCAGTCTCTAATATACAGATTTTCGAGGTTAGCGTTGCCGGATGAGGGTATCGCGAATAGCGTGGATAGACGGCAGTGCCCGTCATGCCATTCGACCACGCCGGTTACGCGCGACTATTCGTTGAACCTAGAAAGCTCAGTTGAACGGGCTGGAGTGTGCGGTTTTCCGGGTGCAGGGCAAGGCGCAACGACGCGGAATGGTCGTTCCATTCCAAGGAGTTGCAACGCCGCCATGCGCCCGGAAAAC